>NZ_RZSJ01000002.1:0-59966 GCF_003998025.1 Mesorhizobium sp. M8A.F.Ca.ET.021.01.1.1 | reverse complement strand
GCCGCCGCCGAGGATGATCAGGACCCGGCCAAGGGACCGCGCAACATCGGCGCGGAACCGGCGAAGGACCTGTCTTGGTGGGACTGGTTCTGGAGTTGGCTCTAAAAAGTTTCGGAGCCGTGTAAAGAAACGGTTGACAAAAACTCCGCACTGTGAGAGAAGGACCGTGCGGAGTAGAGAAGCGGTCCATCTCGCCACGTTCATACCGTGGAGATCGTCGGTTCAAATCCGACCTGCCGCAACCATTTGAAGGAACCTTAGTCGTGACCATGAACGTCGTCATTATCCCCGAAGTCGAACCGGTGCTTGCATCGGGTCGGGAGATCGTGCGCGTCTAAGGAACATCCTTCCACATAGACAACTGCGAAGTCCAAGGCCCGGCGCGAAAGCACCGGGCCTTTTTCTTTGCGTCAACTGGGTAAAGCTCGTGCAGAAGAGTACCGGCCTTGGAAGCCGGATGCCGGTGGGCGGAACACCGTACCCAGACCAACAAGCCCCATCGTGTCGGTGCGAAAGTATCGGCACGGTGACCCTGAATAGTTCACTGGTAGAACGGCGGTGTTACATACCGCGCGCATGGGAGTTCAAATCTCTCTTCGGGGACCATTACTCCAGTATAGCTCAACGGTAGAGCGTCCGATCGATAATCGGTTGATCAGAGTTCGATTCTCTGTACTGGGACCAAATACGAACTTTCGCGTATCTCAGGTGCGCGAAAGTTCTGCTCGCTTAGCTCACTCGGGAGAGCGCCGCTATGACATGGCGGAGGTACGCGGATCGAAACCGTGAGCGAGCACCAGCCGCATTCGTCCAATGGCTAAGACGCTGGCCTTTCAAGCCGGAAAAGAGGGATCGAAACCCTCATGCGGAACCAACATGGCCCACTCGTCTAGTGGCTAGGACAACGGCTTCTCAAGTCGTAGAAGACGGATCGAAACCGTCGTGGGCTACCAAGGATCAAACTCCGACCGTGCGACCTGTAAAGAAATAGTTGAGCCGGTCGGATTTTTATGGTTGACATTTTGGTGGCGTTCGTGCCATCCTTCGACTTGAGCTTGGCTCACGAGATCGCCTTTGCGGTCGAAAAGAATTTGAATGTGCCTTCGGATCGATCACTGCGCCAGACGCATATCTCCGAGGGACGTGGATAGGAAGACTACCGTGAAAGCGTTGTATTGGCACCAGATGACACAGGGAACGAAGCGCTCGCTTCGCGCCTCTGCACGTCTGCTGGATACCGCCAATAGCTTCGGTATCAAGGGGTCTTCTGGAGATGGTGGCACGGTTTTCTAAACCAGCCCCATCAGAGTTTCAGAAGGCCCCGGCGAGAAATCTCCGGGGCCTTTTTCGTGTTACCTATCAGCCCTCGGGCTGCGTTCTTTGACATCGTGAGTATGATGACAAACACAATCCCGGCCGGGAATCTGTCCGGCCGGGATACGTGGATCGGTTTGTTGTAGCGGTTAGCATGCAGGTCTCCAAAACCTTGCGGCGGGAGTTCGAATCTCTCAACCTTTGCCACGTCATTTTGTCCACTTGCTAAGACACAAACGCGCTTTGTGCCTTAGCAAGTAGACAACGCCCTGCTGACGGAACTGGCAGACGTACCGGGCTCAAAACTCGGGTTTTCCGAGTTCGACTCTCGGGTGGGGCACCAATTGCGCGTGTGGCGAAATGGCAGACGCAAACGGCTCAGACCCGTAAAGCTGGAGGTTCGAGTCCTCCGACGCGCACCAAACATGTCCCGATGGCGAAATGGCAAACGCTCAGCGTTGAGAACGCTGTCCTTCGGGTTGCAGGTTCAAGTCCTGCTCGGGACACCAAATATTGCGGGCTTCTTCAAGATGAGGCAACAGCCTTCCAAGCTGCCAAGGCGGGTTTGATTCCCGCAGTCCGCTCCAATTTATGCAGGGATGACGGTAGCTGGTAACCGGCTGGATTGTGTCTCCGGAATCGCCCGTTCGAACCGGGCTCCCTGTTCCAAGTTTCAAGAGCGACGGCGCGGCGACACGCGTCAACGCCAACCAGTGAAGGGGTCCATGGCAAGTCACTGGCGGTTATGGGAGTCTGATGATTTCCGTCCTCGGGAGAGGACTACCCGAAAGGATCGCTGGGAGCGGCTGCGGCCGGTCTTCCCCTCTTGAAAACCTATAAGTGCCATTTCCCGTCTTGGTGAAGGGCTCCGACTGTCGATCGGAGAAGGCGAGTTCGATCCTCGTATGGCGCGCCAATTCTGCACGTAACCCCCATGGCTACGAACCATGAGAAAGGTAATGGAGGAAGATGTAGGTTCGACCCCTACCGTGCAGGCCAATTCCAATCAGAGCCGTTGTCCAGAATTAATTGACAGGTGATGATTTTTCTAGTTGACAGACCAGCATGCCTTCTGTAGGTATGTGGACAACGAAGAGCGGCACGGTTCGCCGGATCGCTCCAGAGTTTGGCGGCAAAGCGTCATTAGGATAAGCCGGGCAACCGGCCCAAAGGTGGGACCCCCAAATGCCCACCGCGCAGCAATGCGTTCACCCTTGCAAGCCTAGTCACGGGAAGCGATCCCGGTCTGCCCGCAAGGCGGAATAGGTCAGAAGATAGGGACGGTCGGCGGGCGAAAGCCCCGCTCGAAAAGCACTGTGGTGAGGCCAACGGTTTAGCCACGGTAGGGAGCCTGCAAGCTCCGGGCTGTCACGCAAACCTATCGAGGACGGATGACGAAGGGTAGTCAGTAGGTTCGAGGCTTCGCGGCCAAGGGCGACTGGCAGTCTGGACAGGTGGACGGCCGCAACGCCGTGGACATCGCGAAAGACGATCGAGTAGCCCCAGCCGGGCGAAAGGTAGAAGTAGGCGTGTTGTATTCCGGGTCTCAAAAGGACTTTGGAGCGACTGGGTCAGCACGTCTCGATGGGTTGCGAGTAGCACAGTGGTAGTGCAATGGTTTCAGGAACCATCGGTCGCCGGTTCAACCCCGGCCTCAGATAACAAACGCAAAGACTGACCCGGTTACGTGTGTAAGATGCCAAACGCCCAGCCCCTCGGGGAACTGGGTCATCCAAGAGCCGCAAGCTGGAGGATGTCGGTGAGAGAGTGAACGGAGCCGGACGCACCGGCTAGTGGCTCGCAAGGCCAACGGACATGAAGCCGCCGAGTAGCACGTAGCGACAAGCGATACGCCACGCTTCAAATAAGGCGGCATTGAGCGATACGCGGTTAGGGCAACCGGCTGCGTGGATCATAAGGGAACCTCGCCCGCAAGGCGGTGGATAATCCTTGAAGGCGCTCGCGGAAAGCTGTAGTCTCAGGCTTCCAAAAATGGTCACCTGTTTTGGTGACCAGCATGAGCGAATTGAGCTTTGCTCCCCTACGGGGTCCACTGCTCCGTTTGTGTTGACACTCCGCCTCGGCGGTCTTGTGCTGGTCTCCAAAGCAGGAACGTCCGTCCAATGATGGGCACGAAGTGGGTGTAGCTCAGGCCCGAAAGCGAGTAGGCGCTAGGCCAGCGCCGGAAGTCGTAGGACGCCGCTCGGTCGCAGTCTTCTCAACACCGGTTGAGGGAAGGATGTCCGAGTAAGCGTGAGAGAGCGCCGGGCACAGTCCGGAGGACGCGGGTAAAAATCCCGCCGCCGACACGAAATTAAAGGGATAGAGCCTTCTGGCTCTCCGAAGCGCGCAGGGTGCGAGCCAGCTAAAGGCTCAAGATCATGACCTGCCTTACCAACGATCTGCACGGTTGCGAAAGTCCTGCTGGAACTCCTTTAGCAAGAGGAAAGGCGCGCCGGTAGCTTCACTGCGGTCCCGTTGGAGAGATCGAGCCTGTTGGCTCCACGAGCAGTGGGATCGAGTGCCATTGTGAAACCCACGGTGGAAGCATTCCTCGGTCAGCCGGGCACGGAGTAATGCCCAGCCCGGCACCACGTGATTTGCAGGTATAGCTCAGTCGGAAGAGCACCGCGTTGCCAACGCGAAGGCGCGAGTTCGAATCTCGCTACCCGCTCCAATTTCCCTTCCGTAGCTCAGCCGGACAGAGCGCCCGCTTCCGAAGCGGATTGCCGCTGGTTCGACTCCAGCCGGAAGGTCCAAGTTCGGTCGTAGCTCAGATCACGACGAGCAGCGGTGGACTGCGCATGCGGTCAACCGGACATAGCGGCTCCGCCTTAGACAAGTGGCGGCTGCAAAACCTCGGTGCTGTCTAGCCGGGGAGATGACGCGGGGTTCGCCCGCCGATCGGAACAATTCTTTCAGATGGGGATGGCTCAGGGTAAGCGGGCATCCTTTGCACGGACGCTGCGGTGGGTTCGAGTCCCACCTTCTCCACCATCTGTTTCTGCCGACATGGTCCAGAGGTACGGACGTTCCCTTGGTATGGGAAGGACCTTGGTTCAATCCCAAGTGTTGGCACCAATGCGCCGGTAGCTGAGTGGCTTAGCGGCGGGCTCTTAACCCGCGACAAGGTGAGTTCGATCCTCAGCCGGCACACCAAATTTGCTCTTGTAAGACAGTGGTAGTCGCCGCCCGTCGTAAGGCCGGAGCCGAGGTTTGATTCCTCGCGAGAGCACCAGCCCTTGAAGCATTGGTGGTGATGCAGCCGCCTTGTAAGCGGACGATGCGGATTCGAACGCCGCATGGGGCTCCAGAACTTGACGGCGCGCGGCCGACCGACTATCAGGCCGGGATCGCAGTGCCCCAATAGCTCAGCGGTAGAGCAGCGCTTTCGTAAAGCGAAGGTCGGGAGTTCGATTCTCTCTTGGGGCACCAGCGCTTTTCCTAAAAATCCAGAACATGAACCGGTGGCCAGAGTGGTCGAAGGCGACGGGCTTTTAACCCGATCCCGAAAGGGCACCGTGAGTTCGAATCTCACCCGGTTCTCCAAGAATATTTCCGACAGCCGAACAAGGTGGACGGGGCTGACTGTTAATCAGCACACGGCAGGTTCGATTCCTGCGTCGGGAGCCAATATGCCAGCGTAGCTCAGATGGTGAGAGCGCTGCTCTGAAAAAGCAGAGGCCGGAAGCTCGACAACTTCCCGCTGGCACCAGTTCTATTCGGTGGTCGCTAATGGTAAGCACGCTGGCTCTGAACCAGCCGATGTAGGTTCGACCCCTACCCGCCGATCCAATTTTAATCTGCAAGAATTGCTTGACATGATCGTCAAGCAGTTCTAGGCATGGCTCTGTCAATCACAACCAGACGGAGTTCTCAGAATGGATCGCAATACCTTCCTCAAGCTCGCCGACCTGAGCGAGTCGCAGGACGAAGAAGTGGTGCTGCTCGAAGCCAACAAGCTGCTCGGCACCGACCTCACCGACGTGTCCAATGCCGCCAAGGCTGTCAACAGCATTCTCGGCAAGGGCGATGTCGGCGGGCGCATCGGCAACGGCACCGACGATCTGTCGACCGCCACCTTCGGCGAGTTCACGGCCGAGGCCAAGACCTATCCGGTCGCCGTCGTCCGGCTGATCGTCGCCGCCGTCAAGGCGCAGTCGCTCGACAAGTTCTTCAACGACAACAAGAAGTCGAAGAAGGCCTCGACCGAGACCGGCCTTGGCGCTGCGCCGTCGCGTTCCCTCGGAGCCGCGCGCTACTGATGACCGTCCTCGTCTATCGTGACGGCGTGCTTGCGTCGGATTCTCAGTTGATCCGACGCAACTGGCACGTCCTCGGCTCGGCCGAGAAAATCGCCCGCGTCGAAGTCGACGGCCAAGCCTATCTCGTCGGCGGGACCGGCGAGGCACCCTACGTCAGCAAATTCATACGTTGGTGCCGATCGGCGGACTTTCCCAAGTTCCTCAAGAACGAAGAGTTCACCAGCCCGCATATCGAGCCGACCGGCAAGGACGACAACTGTACGGGCTTCGTGATCAAGCCGGATGGCATCTGCATCCGCTTCGAGGGCGACGATCCTCCCTACGAGGTCACGGCCGAGTGGCACGTCTTCGGCTCCGGCGATCAGTTCGCCGTTGGGGCTCTGGAGATGAAAGCCACGGCGGAAGAGGCTTGCGCCGTCGCCATCAAACAAGACCTTCTGTCGGCCGGCCCTATGCAGGTTGTCCGGCGCTGACCCGGTAGAGCACGGCAGGGAGTGCAGGCCCCTCATAAGGGCAAGGTCGGAGGATCATAACCTCCTACCGGGACCAATTGGAGAGTGATCCGGACAGGCGCGCCGGGCACGCTTGGAAAGCGCTGCGGACCTCGCAAGGGGTTTGGGGCTCATGTCCTCCGCTCTCCGCCAGAAAGGCTCCCCTGACGGCCTCCTACGCCCGCTGCGGGCCGGTGACACGGACAAGGCCCGTGTCTGACAAAGGTCAGGACAATTCAGGAAGGTGAACCGGCTCGGGTCGGGCGCGATTGCTAATCAAAGCGGACCTCTCAGGAGGTCTGGGGATCAGGGCCTCCGCCTTCCGCCATCTCCTATACGCGAAACCGTATATCCGTCATTTATACGCGAAAGCGTATATCCGTGGGCTGGGCACGAGTGAGCCTAACCGCCTGTAAAGCGGCCGTCTAAGACTGTGGGAGCGCACATACTCTCCCCACGGACCAAATCTGGAGAGTTAACCGGACAGGCGAGCCGGGACCGACTCGAAATCGGCGCGGACCTCGGAAGGGGTCTGGGGATCAAGACCCCAACTCTCCGCCAATCCGTCATCATGCTCACGATCCCGATCGGGATCATTGTCCTAAGTTTGTATCGATTTTTCGGACAGCGACCCCGATCGGGATCATTCTAAGCTCTGCACTCATCTTTGGAAATCTTGGAGGCCTCGGGAAACCGGGGCCTTTTCCGCGTCTAAGTAAGTATTAAAGCAACGTCTGCACTCAACCTAGTATAGTATGGCTAGTATACTTTGTAATAACAAAGTTGTTGCAATTCTGTACCAGTGTGCTATAATATATGCACGGTCGATATTGGCCGTGTTCTTTGAAAACCAAATAGGAGTGTCAACACATGAGCGAGCGCATCAATCTCGACCACTTTGTCGTGGTCGGAGCAAACGCATGGGGCAAGGCAGAGTCCGTTGAGGACGCCTTCTGGAACTGGTGGAAGCAGGCGCGGCCGGGGAGTGGCGGTTTCTACAGCCCGGCCGAGTGCACGATTCATATCCGGCAGGTCGACGCCGAAGCCCATGTCGATGGAATGGGATCGCTGAACGCCCGCAAGATCGTCAACCTCGGCGACGTGAAGCTGACGAAGGAGATCGTCGCGGCCTACCGGAAGGCAGAAGAGTCGATCGACGCCCTGCTCGATCTCGCGAGGGACAAGACGGACTTCGACGCCGAGCTTGAAGGTGTGGAGATCGCGGGATGAAGAAGGCGACCGGAAAGGAGCCCACGCGGGCGATGATCCGGAAGTTCATGGAGGTCCGACGCAAGTCGGGCCTCTCATCGAACCTCCAGTTCAGCTTCGACGCTTCCGAGGCAGGTTTCAGCGTTGAGGACCTGCCGGCCGTCACCAAGCTCGACGGCGGCGGATACGAATGGACCTTAACCCACGGTGTCCTGCGTGAGGACTGGGAAGGGTACACCTATCGGACTAACGATTGAGCACAGAAAAAGGCCTCGGCGAACTCTCGCCGGGGCCTTTTTTATGTGCCAGAATGCCGCAACAACCGATCGGGGGCGGTCACGTTGTCAGTCGTCTATGAGCCCGCGCTATGCGACGATTAGATTTTCTAAAAGTGGGGTAATATTTTTGTGTGAATATGCCGCGCCTTAATCATGTTCCGCTTTGTGTCGGAGATGGTAGAGCTAATTGCACGCATTGCGCGTATTACAGGTTGCATCACGGCGGCGCGAGCCGCCGTTTGACGCAACACCTTTAAGTGCATAACGGAGAGAAGGATGGGAATCCTAGATATGATCGCGCAGATCGATGCAGAAATTAGTGCACTCGAAGCACGTATCGCCAAACTCAGAGACGCGCGCGAGACGATCGTAAGTCTCGAAGGACCTATTAGTCAGGGAGGGTATCATCAGTTCCCGGTGTCCGGCGAGGCAGACCACCACGAAACTCCTAACGACAAATCCATCGGCAGGTCTACTGCCAAGGTAGTTGCCCAGCCCCACCATCAAAGCCTACGGCGATCCAGTCCCGGTCGTGCCTTTGTCGCTGGCCTGATTGACAAACCAGCCTCCGCCAAAGAACAAATACTGTCCGTCATAAGAGAATCCGACGTAGCGCTCACAAGCGCGGAGATCAGAGATCGCATAGGCGACAATGTTCGGAAGCAGACGATCTGGGCGCAGTTGTCAGACCTGACAAAGAACGGGGTCCTTAAGCGATCAGAAGACGGCAAATACACGCTTGCAGTTAACGATTAGCGTACCAGATTTCGAGAGCATCCGCCCCACCAATCAGTTCGCCTTCGAGAAAGACCTGCGGCACCGTTTTATACTGAGCCTTGAAGGTCGAACGAACAAGCTCCGGCAACGCCGAGATATTCGTTTCCTCGTATGTCGACCCTTTCGACATGATCAGGTCCTTGGCACGCACACAGTGCGGGCAGTTGTCCTGCGTGACGATCTTGAAATTCATCTGGAGCCTTTAGAAATCGTAGTTGACGTTCTGGATGCGGCGCTTGGGAGCAGGCGCTGCTACCGCAGTGCTCACGAGCGCGAGCACACGCACCTGAGCCACGTCGGCTTCCAGCCCCTCCGAGCCAGTGAGAGCAAGAATGCGCTGCTGGGAAACACGGGCATCAACAGTCGCGCTCGCGAGAGCGAGGATGCGCTGCTGGGCTACACTAGGGGTGGTAACCATCGGAGCGAGCACGAGAAGCGCTGCCTCCGAGACGCGAATATTTGCGTCCGCCGAGCCGAGGGTCAGAAGTGCGGATTCAGAGACACGTACCGTCATGCTGCCCGACGCAATTCGATCTGTGCAGCATTGGCCTCGGACGCGGTCCAAGGAGCGCTTGTGCTCGGGTTCAACTGATCCACCTTGGCAGCCCAAAGGAACTGGGCGTTGGTCTGCGCCTTGGAAGCCAAGCTAGGCACGCCAGCATGTACAGGGCCAAACTCCAAGGTGCCCGCGCCGGAGTCAGTCTTTTCAGCGCGCACGACCGTCATGACGCCAGCGATGGCCAGCGAAGCCGGAACCACGTCCGCCGTCTCAAAGATCGACACGTCGCCCACGGTCGACGACTCCAGATAGCGAGTGGCGTCGACAGCCGGAACGTCGTTGATCAGATCGTACCCGCTGGTGCCCGTCGACAGCGCCCAATCAGCATCGACAGTGTCGGCGCTCGGAAGCGCCGTATAGACCTTCTTCTCTCCGATCCAGTCGTTGTTAACAGAGCCAGCGCCGTCCCAGAGATACAAATTTCCCATCGTGAAGACACACGAATCGCCACCTGCGACACGCTGGTCGAACGCGATCTGGCCGACCGCCGTGCCGTTGGTCGTGATGCCCGTTGCAGCGACAAACGTGTCGCCTCCAATGCGGACCTCGATAGAGCCAGCGGACGATCCAGCAATGATCATCTTCGCTTCAACATGGTAGTAGGTCATGTTGGCGAGGGTCCCGGCCGAAGTGGCGAGGGTAGTGCCTGCGCCATTCAAGATGGCCAGCTTACCGGTGCCCTCATTCAACTGGATGCGATAGAGCACCGTGCCCGTCGAAGACATAAAGACGATGAAATCGAGCGTGTTGAACGAAACCGGATAAATCATGTGGAAACCTACCCCCAAAGCCCCAGACGAGTAGGGCGCAGGATAGGCCTTGGCCAGAGCAAAGCCTTCACCACCTGTGGCGGAAAGCTGCGCACCCTTACCGCCCATTGCGGGCTGGTCCACAAACACCGTTCCCGAGTTGTTCAGGAGGGTGTCATAGGCACCCGCCGCCGAGGCTGCCAGCCGACTCCCGTTCGTCCCGTAATGGTTAAACCCATCGATCCAAAGCAGACTCATAGATATTTTCCCTTATGATTTCGATCAGGCGACACGCTCGATGCCGGCCTTGAGGGCGTCGATTGCCGCGCCGGTCCAAGCCGCACTCGTGTTCGGGTCGGTGGGGAAGATGTCCTGCGCCTGATAACCGAACGCCGTGCCCACGCTGCGCGTCGTGCCGTTGGCGATGGCACTGCCGGACTTGACGACGTTTCGAATCGTGGTCGTGCCTGCATCCGACTTCTTGCCGAGCGTTTCGATCGCGATTCCTGCGACAGTGGCAGGAGAGAATCCGAGGTTCGCGAAATCGAAGAGGCTGAGATCGCCAGCGTTAGACGCCGACAGATAGTCGGAAGTATTGGCCTGATCGTCATCGATCACCGCATAACCATCGGTGCCGGTGCTCGGGGTCCAGTCCGCATCTGCGGTGTCTGCGTTCGCGAGCAGGGTGACGACCTTCATGTCGCCGAGGCGAACGTCTGCGACATCGTTAAGCACATAGAGATCATCGTATGCCCACGTCTGACCAGACTGCCCGGCTCCAAGCTGCACCGAGCTAATGCCGTTGAAGGTCTGGGTCTGCCCGGAGAACGTCCCCCACGAGTTCCCATCTACGAAGAGTTCAAGCGAGCCTCCGGAGGTCTTTCCTACAAGTTTCACTTCAATGAAATAGGGAGTATTGATGGCCAGATTACCACTCGAATACAGGATAACGGTGTTGTTGTTGGTGTCGAAACCTCCACGGCAAATCTGAATCTGGCCACCACTATTCGTTTTTGCGAAAATGCCTCCGAATCCGAACAATGCGAACTGGCCAAACTGACTGGCCTTGAACCGGAAGCTCAAGATGGCACCGTCGCCGATCGCCTGAGCAAAGTTTCGGCTGCGCCCGCCCGTGTTGTTGGCACCGACCAGATTGAGGGCTCGGCCGCTGCCGAGAAGCCCCGTGATATAGGTCGAGGCAGGAGGGCTACCAAAGCCGACCCAAACGGCGTCGGAGCCGCCCTCCCCGCCAGCGGAACTGGCGTAGTCGTCAAAACCATCGATCAATGCAAGTCCCATTGGGAACCTCCTACGTAAGCGAGCCGACCAGCGAGGCCGAGATGTTGGCAAGGGTGGCGTCGGGCGAGGAAGGCGCGACGATGTTGAGAATGTCGCCAGCCACGAACGCGGTCGCGGAGGCCATGGCGAAGACGCCGGTCGCAGACGCCGTGAACGTGATGGTCCCGACATCCGCGCCGTTCTTCTTGATCTTCAAGACGGCGGTGCCGGTCGACGCGACAGCGGCAACGGCCAGCGACCCGGTCAGGGCGGACGGGAGAGTGAATCCCTTTCCTGCGATATGGGAAAAAATCACTTCCGACGTGTCGAGCGTACCCGACGCAAAGACGCTCAGTTCGATGGATGGAGTGAACGGCACCCACTTGCTGCTGGTGCCGTTGAACTGGAGAAGATCACCATTGCCGGGCGCATCGGTGGCGAAATCCACGTCGCCCAGACCGGCGAGATTCCCTGCCGAGGGGTTTCGTGGTTCCCACTTATCGGTCGTGTCGTTGTAGGTCAGAACCTGACCCTCGGTAGGCGGCGGCGTACCGTCGTAGTCGGTCAACCCCGCCAGAGTGGCGGCGGCGTTGCCCGGCTTCCATTTGTCGGCGACGGCATCCCACTTGAGGACCTGACCATCAGTCGGGGATGCGGTTGTGACATCGACATCGAGAAGTTCGGCCAGGTTCTTGACGCCAGCCGAGAACACTACCCAGCCAGAGCCGTCGAACATGACAAGCTCTTCCTGATCCATGACCCACGCGAAGTGACCTTCCTTCGGCGTGACGTAGACCCATGCGCCAGCGTCAAAGATCGCGATGTCATTCAGGTGTGGCCCGGCCGTTGCGACGATCGCGATGTTGCCGTCAACAGGCGATCCGGGGAGAGCCGCCGTGCGCGACAGGACGGCCGTCTGCACGAGGACCGACAGCGTTCGCATGTTGGTGTCCATGCCGGGCTTCCAGTCGCTGGCACCGAGGTCCCAGAAACCGGTCAATCCCAAGCCGGGTAGAGAACGAGATGCCATGATTAAGAGCCTCCGTAGAAATAGCCGTAGCCGAGGCCGTAGCCGCCGCTGACGCTGAGAACCGGAACGTCGCCTGCTTCCGTCCACGAGAAGCCGTAGTCGTCCGAATAGAAAAGCTGAGTGGTGAGCGGCTGCTGATCGAGACGATCCGCGACCGCAAAAACGGCGACCTGCTCCACCGGCTTGGTCGTCTGGAACCAGTATTCGATGCGCGCCGGCAGCGTGTTCGCCGACCAGACCGTTGCCGGGTCATTGTCAAACGCGTTGAAGCGGCTCTCAGGCAACGCCTGATAGTTGACCAGCGGCTGCCCGCCGTCGTCGTTGTGGCGCTCCGACACGTTGGCGACCGAGCGGAACTCGATCTCGCCGATCGCGACCTTGGTGCCTTCCAAGGTCGAGTTGACCCAGAGACGCCAGACCCGTCCGCCAAGGTGGAAATTGCGTAGTTCCTGAATGTCCCAGTCGACCTGCGAGACCACTTTGAAGAGCGTGAGCCACGCCCCGCCCGGCGTCAGGTACTGAACCGAGAACTCGGCCGGGCTGCCAATCGTGTTGTCCCAGCCCGCCTGCAATCGCACGCCACGCACTTCGACTTCGGCCGCCCAAGCGGTCTGAATCCACGCGTTGACGCCGTAGAGCGTGCCGCTGTCGCGAGGTCCTGCCCAGTAAGTTCCATCGATGTCGTCGAAGCAGGCCTGCGGGAGATGCGATCCCTCCGAGGCGTTGGCGGAATGATCGGCACTAGCAACCGAGATCACGGCACCGGCCGCATCGAGCCATTCGAGTTTGTTGATGAAGACGGTCGTGTTCGGAGCGTAGCTGCCGGTTTCGTTCACCAGCACGCGCCATTTGGCCGACACAGGCGGCGGCGTGCCGTAAGTCCCACCGTTCTGCTGGTTGGCTACAATGCCAAGGATAATCATTTAGTAGCCCTTGGAGGCGCGGGCCGGAATTGAACCGGCGTGACTGGGGTTGCAATCCAGTGCGTCAAACCACTCCGCCACCGCGCCGTTAACCAAGGGCTGCAAGAATTGCTTGACAGGATTCTCTGAACTTGTAGAGATACGCTTGACATACCAAAACGTCAAGCAAATCTGGACAATGGCTCATGAAAGCAGACCGAACGATTATCGACAAAGCACGTGCTCTGGCGATCGACCACCACAGGTTCCAGCGCTACGGCAAGGACTTCACCCACGTGCACCATCTGACGGCCGTCGCCGGTCTGGTGTCTCTGCACTCAACCGACGTGGCGACCAATGCGGCGGCTTGGCTCCACGACATCGTCGAGGACCCGAACTCGGAGAGCGATTTCACCGTCGAGGACATCATGTACGCTTATGGCGACGACATCGGGGGCATCGTCGATCGCGTCACCGATCCGGCTGGACTTGGCCGGTTCGAGGCCAAGAAGATCAGCTTGCCGCGCGCTTCCGGGGACATCCGGTCGTCGATCGTCAAGCTCGCGGATCGCTACTGCAACCACGCCTTCACGATCCTGACCGAGGATCAGAAGTTCGCCGAACTCTACCTCGGCGAGTTCGACTTCTTCATGCACACCTTCTATCGCGCGGGTCGAGAGCAGATGCCTCTTTTCCGCATGGTCGGCGCTCAACAGGAACAGTTGCGGCGGCTCGCTGAACTCCGTCTCGTGCGAGCCGTGTAAAGAATTACTGGACTCCGCGTACAAAACGGAGTAGTACCCCGACAGTCACGGGGTGTCCGTGATCCCATCTCTAACATGAGGGTGTCTCATGCGCATTGGCGTCTTTATCGGGCGGCTCCAGCCCTTCCATCGCGGCCACGAACACGTGGTCCGCGAAGCTCTCAAACAGGTCGACAAGCTTGTCATCCTCATCGGCTCTGCCGGTGCGGCGCGGTCGGATCGCAATCCGTGGACGTTCGATGAACGCCGCGAGATGATCAAGCGCTGCTTCCCTTGGGAAGTGTCCAACGACAAGATCGTCTTCCAGCCTATCCACGACCACCCCAGCGACGAACGCTGGATCACCGACGTGCGCAACGCCGTCGCCATGGAAACCAATGATCCCGGCAAGGATGAAGTCCTGCTGGTGGGGTTCTCCAAGGATCAGTCGTCCTTCTATCTCAAGCTCTTTCCCGACTGGTCGTCGGTCGACATCGCGCCCAAGCACCGCGTGCTGAGCGCCACGCCGATCCGCGAGTCCTATTTCTCCTATGTCGGCGGCATCCAGACGCAGCTTCTTCCCGAAGCTGTCGCCGCTTTCCTCGAAGAGTGGAATATCACTGACGCATACTATCAGGTGTTCTACGAGACCGAGGCGATCAAGCGCTACAAGGACTCGTGGAAGCCGGCACCCTTCCCGCCGACGTTCATCACGGCTGACGCCATCGTCGTCCAGTCTGGTCACATTCTCTTGGTTCGCCGGGGCGACTATCCGGGCAAGGGACTGCTGGCGCTGCCGGGTGGCTTCATCAACCAGTTCGAGCGCATCCGTGACGCGGCGGCGCGCGAGTTGAAGGAAGAGACCGAGATCGAGGACGGCCGTGGCCGCATCCCGGCTGGGCGGCTCCAGACGTACATCACCGAGACCAAGGTCTTCGACAATCCCTACCGTTCTTCGCGCGGCCGGACGGTGACGCACGCCCATCTCTTCCGCCTGCCGGACGCCAAGCCGCTCTGGAAGGTGACCGGCTCGGATGACGCCGCCAGCGCCGAGTGGCGCTCGATCGCGAACCTCTCGGAAGACGAGATGTTCGAAGACCACTTCCATATCATTCAAGACATGCTGGGACTCTGACCATGAACCATATCAACCCGATCCTGAACACCGACTCCTACAAGACCTCGCACTTCCTCCAGTATCCGCCCGGCACGACCTATGTGAGCAGCTATATCGAGGCGCGCCCGGTTGCCGGCTATGACGAGGTTCTGTTCTTCGGCCTCCAGATGTTCATCCGCGACTACCTGACCGGCACCTACAAGCTGATCAACACGAAGGTCATCGACGAGGCCGAGGCGTTCTTCACCGCCCACGGCGTGCCCTTCAACCGGCGCGGCTGGGAGATCATCGCCGACGATTACAACGGCTATCTGCCGTTGGAGATTTGCGCGCTGCCGGAGGGCATGGTGGTGCCCACCGGCACGCCGCTGGTTCAGGTCGTCAACACCGACGATCGGCTGCCGTGGCTGACCAGCTACCTCGAAACGGCGCTGCTGCGTGCGGTCTGGTATCCGTCGACGGTCGCCACCAATAGCCGTGCTTGCAAGAAGATTCTGGCTGACGCCCTGTTCATGTCTTCCGACAATCCGGCCGCAGCCTTGCCGTTCAAGCTCCACGACTTCGGCGCTCGCGGCACGGCTGCCAACGAACAGGCCGGCATCGGCGGCGCGGCGCATCTGGTCAACTTCATGGGCACCGACACGGTCATGGGCGCGTATTACGCCATGCAGTTCTATGACTGCCCGATGCCGGGCTTCTCGATCCCTGCGGCCGAGCATTCAACGATCACGTCGTGGGGAGTCAATCGAGAGGAAGACGCCTACGCCAACATGCTCGACAAGTTCGGCAACGGTCTGGTCGCGGTCGTGAGCGATAGCTACGACTTCTATAACGCACTGGAGAACATCTGGGGCGGAAGCCTGCGCGATAAGGTACTGAGCATGGGCGGCACGCTTGTGATCCGTCCGGACAGTGGCGACCCGCTGATCCTCGTCATGCAGTCTCTGGAGACGCTGGGAGAATTGTTCGGCTTCACCATCAACTCGAAGGGCTACAAGGTCCTCAATCCGAAGGTCCGTATCATTCAGGGCGACGGCGTCGACAAGGACAAGATCGCTCTTATCGTCGGCAACATGCTGGCTGATGGCTGGTCGATCGATAACGTCGCCTTTGGCATGGGTGCCGGCCTGCTCCAGCACGTCAACCGTGACACGCTGCGCTTTGCCATGAAGGCCTCGGCGATCTGCGATACGGGCTTCCGCTGGCGCTCGGTGCAGAAGCTGCCGAAGACGGACATGTCAAAGGCGTCGAAGCCCGGCATCCAGTACGTGTTCGAGCAGAACGACAAGATCATTGTCGAGAACAGCCGCGCGCCGACGCACTACGATGACGACCTTCTCCAGCCGGTCTATCGGATGACGCGCGGCATGAGTAAGCCGCAGACCAAGTTCTGGACCTTCGACGAGGTCCGGAAGCTGGCTGCCTACAAGGGGTTGTAATGGTCCAGATCATCGGCAAAGACGAAACACAGGTGCATGAGGTCACCTGCCGGAACTGCGCCTCTAGGCTGCGCTATACGCGGTCGGAGGTTCAGAGCTTCCGGCACACCGACTACGGCGGCGGGACCGACACGATCTACTACATCGCCTGCCCCGGCTGCGGTAAGCAGGTCCAGAACTTGAAGGCACATTAACCTTAGACCAACTGCAAGATTGACTTGACAGGCGGTGTCCAGTAAATCTATCCGTGTCAACACTACGGAGAGATTGAATGGGCACCGCCCTTGTTCGTTTTACGCCCCGGATCGGCGATATCGTGATGCTCCGCGAGGACCACCCGCATGCGATCGAGCGCGCAAAATACTACCGCCCAGACCGTTGGCGCGTGACCGGCTACATGAAGAAGCACACACCAGAGCCGCCAAAGGGCGACAGCTTCATGGATCGTCTCATCCGGTCGATCCTCGAAGAGGCGAGCCGCGAAATAGACGCAGGCAAAGGTCGGACGCGCCTGAAATGGTGCGATGCCACTCAAGCAGAATACATCACCGGTTCCGGCATCGCCGGATGCATCTATCCGATCGAGGACGTGATCGTCGTCGGCCGTGTTCCATGGAGCGAGTCGTATCTGGCCTATTCAGAGGTCTCGTCTCGCCGCAACTGGGGAGAAGTCCTGTTTTGAAACCGAAGGTTCGCTGCTACTACCGTCACTTCAAGGGCGATCTGTATTTCGTAGAGTCGATCGGCGATCACACGGAATCCGGTGAAACGCTGGTTGCCTACGTCAGGGCCGACGAGATGTATGATCCCGAGGCTAAGCGGTGGTTCAGGCCGATGGCGGAACATGACAAGGCGTTCACGACGCCGGGAAGATTTGAGAAGGTAGGACCGGTCTGATGGCATTCGAATTTGAATATCTGGGCTTCAAGGTCATGTTCGGCGAGAACGAAGAAGTCTGGCGCTGCCATGCTCTGAATGTCGAACACAAGTCTATGGGCAAGGTGAAGGGCCTGATCGCCGCGAAGCTGCGTGAAGAGATCAAGCTGGCCAATCTGGTCTACGGCATCAAGCAGTGGGGCAAGGTCTACAAGGTGACCGTCGTCGGCATGGTTGACGGTAAGCCCGGCAGAGTCTGGATCAAGAAGGACGAAAGCGATCGGCGCTCGCAGGAGTCTATGTCCGACCTCTTCGAATGGAACGACGACGCCGAACGATTGATGCTTGAAGCAGATCGACTGGAAAATGAGGGCAATGCACTGATCCGCAAGGCGTCCGCCATCCGCAAGGAGATCAAAGGCCTGTCCGAAGAGACCTTGGCGGCGATCATCGGCAAGATCAAGGAGGCGGTGCAGGAATGATTGCGAACAGTTTCATCGACGCCCTGCGCATCGAGTGCCAGCGCGTCTCCAGCCTGATCATCCTTGAGCCCGGCATGGGTATCGTCGTCGCCGGCACAGGCGGACGCGAGTTCGTGAATTATGGGCTGCTTGCCGAGTCCATGGACATTATCCGGACTTATCTCAACATCCGGTTTGTCTCGCATGGGGACGCTCCGGGCGCGGATCGCCTGTTCGGTCTGTGGGCGCGGTCGCGGCGCATCGCCGAGCGCAAGTTGCCGGCCGACTGGGACGGCGGGGGGAAGGCCGCTGGGCCGCTCCGCAATCAGATGCTGCTCGATAGCTTCCCGAAGCCCAACGTCGTCGTAGCCATGCCCGGAGGCACGGGCACGGGCGATATGGTGTGCAGATCGAACCAACAGGGCTTCGCCGTGATCGACATTGAAGAGATTATGGATCGCTGCTTTACACCTGCGGGAGGCTGACCGTCTCGAAGGCCCACGTGAACCAGATGCGCTTCTTCGCGTCGACGGCCTCGACAATGAACAGGTGGTGGGTTGCTGCGGTGTTCAGGACGGACGGGTGAACGTCGAGGATCATCATCTGAACAGGCTTGCGCTTCTTCTTGCCCTTGGCCTTGGTCAGATCGAGACAGCTTGCCGAATTGTCCTTGGTGTCCCAGTTCTCCGGGTCCTCGATCCAGCGCTTGCCATCGGCTAGTGCCGCCTCGAAGGACTTGCAGCCGACCGTGATGGCGTGAAGGGTGCCGATCTGTTCGTCGAAGACGTGATCGTCAGGCCAGATCGCCCACGGCTTCTGTTCTTCGGCCGCGACGGCGCTGACTGCGGCAAGCAGTGCGAGCCCCGCGATGAGGGACTTCTTGATCAAGGGTTTGCTCCTGAGAATCCAGCTTTACAGCCGTCTCCACAGTCAACCCTTTCTGGACGATTTTGTCAAGCAATTCTGGACAGAGCGGCGATCTCTGAATCGAGAAAATCAGCGATCGAGGGAGCCTTCTCACGCAATCGTGCGCGGTCGGTGCCGAGCCCTGCGGCCGGGATCACGACGATGCCGCCGTTCTGGAGATGTCGCGCAGCACGCCGCAGGCGCGCCGAGATCAGCGGCACCACTTCATCGTAGTCTGCGTCGGAGAAGAACGACCCATCCTCCATGGACGGCCGCTTCTTGGTGGGAATGCCGATCGCGTTCGGCTCGCCGCGCATTGCCTTCGCCTGACCGCCCAAGCCTTTGCAGGCAAGGTTGTCACCGTAGACATAGAGGACGCTTCGGTTGTTGTGCAGGTCAAGCCGATCAATGATGGCTTGGCGAAGTACAGGCATCAGTTTTTAACCCGATCGTATAGGTCAGCTACTTCTTTGGCTGTAGTCGTGGCTGTAAGCTGGATCATCACACAATCACAATGCCCAGCAACAAAGTGCGGACAGTCGGCGACGTGCATGATGCAGCACAGAAATGCATCTCCCGGCTGCGCGCCGGCAAGAACTTCGGAAATCGCAGCCGTGAGTTTGTCTTTTTCAGTCATGGCGCTTCTACTACCATGACGCTGTTCGTGTGTCAGCTAGTTGGGCTGCACAACAAACGGGTTATGACCGGTAAGGTAAACGGGCGGCTGGGTACTGCCCATGACGCCGCACCAGACGATTCCTGTGTTGATCACGTCGACGATCTCGTCCGGCGTCAAGCGCCACGCGGAGATAACCTGCTCGCCGTCGCGGAAGCACGGAAGCGTCTTCACGCTTTTCTCGGTGCCTTTGGCAGGCGGCAAATTGTCGTTCTGCTCGTGGAAGGAAACAGGCTCAGCCATTGAACAGGCCGAACCAGTAGCCGACGCCGTGGACCCAGCCGATCGGCGGGATCAGCGACCCGGCGAAGAGCAGTCCGATCCGATCGGACAGGATGCAGGCGTAGACGTGGGTGAACCAAGCCGCCGCCATGGTCAACCAGAAGATGAGGGTCTTCATCGGGAACTCCGTTTCTGAGTTCTGGATGTTAAGAATTACTGGACAAAGAAGTCAAACGTTTTCGCTTCCGTGGCTCAGGCTTGCGGCAGAACGTGATCTGGCCGTTGCGCTTGATCCGGACGATGAGACCGCCATTCATTCTCAGGAAGGCGATCTGCGCGGCGACCTGATGATCGTACTTGTCAATCATTCTTCAACTGCTCCAGCGCCAGCCAGCACGTGTTCGCGTCCGTGTAGAGACCGTCGTTCTCCAGCTTGTCCATCAGGCGCGTCAGGCGATCCTTGAGACTGTCGCCAGCGGCGTAGTGCGGCTGGAGCGCCCGGATCATATCGGTCGCTTCCTCGGTCGTGATGCTCTCGAACGCCTTGATCAGGGTCTTGGCCGCGTCAGCCTCGGCCCACTGGTTGGCGAAGCTGCCGCCATGTGCCTTGCGCGCCAGTTCTCGGAAGAGTTCTGCCTGTCTGATCGGTTGCATTATCCTACGCGGCTCCAGTGGTCGCGATCGACCGGCACCGCGAACGCGTACCAATCACCGCCGAGGGTCTGATGAAACTCCCAGCCGATGATCGGTGCTGGGAGGATGCGACGGATTTCGGGATGCGGCGGACGGGCGCTGAGATAGCCTTCGCTGCCATCGACGTAGGCCACGACTTCACGCTTGCCGGTCGGGAACTCGACTTCGACCGTGAGCATTAGGCACCCGCTCGCGCAAACATCCGCCGCACGATGAAGTTTCGCACGATCGAGATCGCCGAGAAGACGCCGACCAGCACGACCGAGTCGCTCCAAGACGTGTTGTAGCCGAGCAGCGGCATCACGATCTGATAGGTCAGGATCGAGATCACGTAGCCGGAAGCCGTATTAGCCACGGCCTCCAGCATCGACATTTTCGTGGACTGGGCCATCTGCACTCAACCCTTCACGTTCACCAGCGTTCGAAGACGATGGACGATGTCGACAAGGTCAGACTGTGCCGCGAGGACCGCGCCGAGGTCCTTGTAGGCTGCCGGGCTCTCGTCGATGACATCCTTGTCCTTTCTGCACTCGACCCCCTCGGTGGCCTTGATATGATCCTCCACGCTGATCGCCTTGAAGGCCTGCGTGCGGCTCATGCGCCGGCCGGCACCGTGCGAGCAGGAGCAGAACGATTCCGGGTTGCCCTTGCCGCGCACGATGTAGGAGCCGGTCGCCATCGATCCGGGGATGATGCCGAGGTCGCCTTCACGAGCACGCACCGCACCCTTGCGGGTGACGATGACGCTGTCGCCGAAGTGGTACTCGCGGCTGATGTAGTTGTGGTGGCAGTTTACCGCCTCCTGCGTGACATGGAACGGCGGCAGGACCTTCCGCAGCGCCTCAAGCGTCTGCTGCATCATCTGCTTGCGGTTCTCCCACGCGAAGTCCTGCGCCCACTCGACAGCCTTGACATAGTCGTCGAAGAGGTCGGTGTGCTCGACGAGGTACGAGCAATCCGCGCTCGGCAGATACTCGATCACGTGATAGCGCTCCATTTCCTTCTTCGCAGCTTCGATGAAGTAGGAGCCGATCCGGTTGCCGACGCCGCGCGAACCAGAATGCAACATTACCCAAAGGTCTTGATTTTCGTCGGCGCAAAGCTCGATAAAATGGTTGCCCGTGCCGAGAGTGCCCAGATGGTTCATGCCGTTGAAGGACTTCGCCTTCGGGTGCTTGGCGATGATCTCCAGATAGCGCCCTTCCAGAGAGTCCCACCGGTTGAGTGCAGAATCCGGTGCAGACTTGCGCGTCCACGAGCCAACGTCGCCGTCAGCGCCGTTGTTCGTGCGGCCGTGCGGCGTTGCCCGTTCCATCTCGGAGCGGACGTGCCCGAGGCTGTCAGGCAGATCAGATTCCTTGAGAGAAAGACGCCACGCCATCATACCGCAGCCAAGATCGACGCCGACCGCAGCCGGGATCACCGCGCCCTTGGTCGCAATCACGCTGCCAACCGTCGCGCCGATGCCGACGTGAGCGTCTGGCATAGCAGCGACATGTTTGTGGACGATCGGCAAGCTTGCGATGTTGGAAAGCTGGGAATAAGTACCATCATCGAACTCGACGCCCTTGTTCCATGCCTTCACTGGGAAGCGCATGTTTCCGGTCGGTGCGATGTACTGGAAATTGGACATGGTTCGGCAGTTTCCTCTGTTTTCGCCGGATCGGAGTTTTTGACAACTCCGGGGCTTGCGTTTAGCCTGAATGCTGTCTAGGGTTTCTTTACGGCACTGTCAAGCGATGCTGGACACACATTCCACAAACGGGTTGGAGGCAAGGATGTTTTCGGAGTACCATCGTGCGTTGTTCACAATGCACGACAAGCATGAGCGGGTTGCAGGTCTGCACGACGTGCATCAAGTCCTCACGCGAGACGATCAGGACCTATTCTGGCCGTTGTTCCGTCAGGTCTGGACCGGCTCCGAGTCCCTGTTTCTCAATGGTCCGGCTCTCAGGGCTATGCTCACCAAAGAGCGCGTCTGTGATCCCAACCGCTTCACCGCCATGGAGAAGTTCGAGTTGGACTTTATCAAGCGGTCGGCGCAGCGCGGCAAGCCGGTGAAGGTCTATCGTGGCGGCTCCGTGCTGAACCATACCGGTTTCAGTTGGACGACGCGCCGGCAGGTGGCGGAGCAGTTCGCAGCCCTGTCAGGATCGTCAAAGCCGAGCATCACGATCGGGCGGGTGCCGGTGCCGAACATCATCATGTACATCGGCGGGGCGGAGAGCGAGATCATCGCCCTTCCCGAGCACGTCGACATCGATACGATCGAGGATGTCGAGCCGCAGGTCACCGGGCACGCACTGAACATGCGCCGCGTCCAGATCACGGTTCAGGCGAAGGGTCCGAACGCGCTTCAACAGCTTACGCCGGCAGAATATTTCCTGAACGAAATCGAGCGCGGGACGCTCAGCCGTGACGCCGTCATGGAGCATATGCTTGCATCAAAGAAACTTCTTGGCCAACTCGGCTTCACGAGCCGGTTGAAGACCGTCGAAAGCATCATCGACGCGCTGGAGCGGGACTGACTTGCCCTTCGCAGCGCGCCAGCATGACGACAAGACTTGGCGGCTCTGCCACCGCAAGGGGCGGACCTGTCTCTTCGTCCAGAAGAAGTGGTTTCCCGGCGTCCAAATCAAGTTCCCGACGCAGGCCCGTGCAAAGGCGTGCGCCGAGGCTTTGAACGAACGCTGGAAGGAATACGAGAAGCTGGAGAAGGGCCGTCCGAACGACACGATCTATTGGTGGGTGATAGACACCCTGCGCGCTCACGAAGGCCTGACCAAGGCAGACTGGGAATCATTTTACCAATGAATTTGTCCAGAACTGCTTGACGCCGTCCGAAAGATGCGCTATCTTTCGGACACTCCGGAAACGGAGGTATGGACGTAATTCGGGCAACTGGATTGTATGCAGGACGCGGGGGCGGAACCCGCCGCCTCCACCATAACCGCAGCGCACGGTAGCTCCGTGGGTATGCACGCCGGGAGGCTCGGGGAACCCGTCTCCTTCCAGTCTTGCAACTGGAACCAAGGCTGCGGTTTTGATGGGGGCGAAATAGGATCGACTGCTGCGAAGAAGGAAGAACGCGTCTCGGCTAGGTACACCGTTATCGTCCACAACTGTAACTGTCGCAGATAACGACAACCACTTCGAGGCCCGCGCTCTCGCAGCGTAGTCCTCGTGGGGCCTCACCGGCCTCGCAACAGAATGGTGAAGAAAAGCCCGGCTCGCGCCGGGCTTTTTCTGTTAGATCGGGGTTGCGACGAAGATGTTGGCGCGGACGGCCGCGTCCTTGGCTTCGAGCAGCTTGCGCAGCGCCGTGGTGCGCTCGGGATTGCGCGGCAGCTTCTCTACGATCCAGTTGGCCATATCGCCGAACGGCTTGGAGATGGTCTGGAGCTTTTCGGGCAGATGCTCGAACTTGAAGAACTGGAGGATTGCTTCTTCCATGGGGACTTTCCTGATTAGGCGGCGACCCGGTCGGACTCAATGCGCCGGATGAACCACGTGGTGACGTTGTTGGTCTTCTCCGACACGATCTTGACCTTGATCCTTTCGAACTCGCCGCTGGAGCCCTTCCAGTCGAACCGGAAGACCTTCCCGCGCACGGCTCCGAAAGCGTTGGTCATGTCCTTCTGAACGACGGTCGGATCGTCGTTGATCGGCACGCCCCGCGTGCCGTTGACCGGAAGGTGTTCCTTGTCTCCCCAGTCGGCATAGAAGGCCGCGATATCGGCCATCTTCATCGGCTTGGATTCCACGAAATCGTAGTGGACCTTGATGTCCGCGCCGACGCGACCCTTCGGCGAATTGGCGAGCGCCGCGAGGAACGATCCCCACGCTTCTGCGCTGGACGAGTCGGACTTCACGTACTTGCAGGCCGCGCCGAAGCCTTCGACGCCGATCGTCTCAAGCAGGCTGCCGATGACGCCGCAATACTGCTCGAACGACGGCAGGCTGAAACCGTGCCAATCGCTGGCCTTGTAGCCGGCCGGACGGTTCTGGAGCCAATACTGCACGAGCAGGATCAGGTGCTTGTACAGGCGCTCGGAGTTGGCCTCGACGTGACCCTTGAGATCGGCGATGGCGAACACGCGGCCGGAGTCGGTCGGATCGTCATCGAGATCGAGGCGGATCGGCAGGACGCGGCGAGTGTTTTCGTCCGAGGTCCGCACGTTGTTGCCGGCGAGGATGACCTGCATCCGGTTCGGGATTTTCACCATGGCAGTCGACCCGAGAAGACGATCTTCCCACTCGGACGAAGTCGCGAGGTTGGCCAGATGCGGCGAGTTGATCGGCTGCGTCAGGTTGTCGAAGAAGGTCACGTTCGTTCCGGTCTGAAACCGGGCCGTGATCGACTTGCGCTGCTCTTCCTCATTGTTGGACATGGCCACGGTGCCGATCGTGGTCCCGGTGGCGATCCGCATGGCCGTCGTGACCAGCAAGGTTGCGCCCGTGCCGGCCGCAGGCTTGTCGACCATGTAGAAGGGCGTGTTGCCCTCGAACATGCTGCGCACGAGCGGCTGTAGCATCATGGCGAGCAGGTGCGCCTTGGACGACACGCCACCGTCCTCGTCGTTCGGATGGTCCTTGAAAGGGAAGTCACTGAACAGGCCGAAGAGTTCCTTCTTGGCCAGCGCAAGGTTTGCGTTGTTGACCTCGAACAACTGGTCAGGCGCGTAAGGGTTGGTGCCCTCGGTCGTCTCGTAGCGCAGGATACGGCAGCCGTCGCGGTCATAGCCGGCCGTGGTGACCAGTTTGCCGTCCTTGGTGAAGTATGGAAGCTCGGAGAAGCCCTCCAGCTTGTGGAGTGCCAGCGCGGGCGACACACACGCCTGATCCGCCAGTTCGTCGGGCAGCTTGTCATGCATCAGCGATCCGTCCGACGAGAACTTGATCACTTCCATCTTGATCTGGGCGACGGACTTGATGACCGGCCGGGTCAGCGTCTCGGTGAGGTATTCATTGTTGGTCGACTGGACGCAGCGAATCTTCTGGGAGCCGTAGGAGTATGCCCAAGGCTCGCGCCCGTTGAGAACGTTGCAGGCGTCGACGAAATAGTCGATCGACCCCTTCATGTTGGAGTCAACCACTGGAACGATGATGACGTTCTTGTCGGCCTTGAACTTCTTGTAGGTGCGTCGAAGCTGCTTGACCAAGGTCGCCGGGTCCGGCGTGTCATCATCGATGTCGACCTGACCGGAAGAGCGCAGGCCGTTGATGGCTCCCATCACGTCGGCCTTTACGAGATCGAGCGTCTTGGCGATCTTGGTGGCGAACTCGTTTCGGTCGCTGCGCTTACCCAGCGCCGCGATCTGGTGATAAAGCTCCTGCACCTTGGCGCGCGACGAAGTCTTCGAGATCGCCGAGACGGCTTCGACAGCCTCAGAGAAGCGGGTCGAATAATCAGCCTGCTTCGCGTCCTCGCCGTCGATATCGTCGTCGGCTTCCGACTTCGGCTTTTCCTCGTCGTCGATGCCGGCGAGATCGTAGGTCGGGTCGGTCAGGATGGAATCAGGGAACCAGCCATCCTGCATCGCCTTCTGCATGTGCGCGAGACGGTCACGGCCGGAGCACCCGGCGTGGCTGCAATGGAATGAAAAGGTCTCGGCGTCAGCGCCGGCCGACTGGATAAAGCAGCCCTGATCGTCGGGATCACCGGGATTGGAATGGTCATCGTCGAACGGGCATTCGATCGTGAACTTCGTTTCGGACTGCTCTGTGCGAATCTTGTCTTCGCAGTGATCCTTGAACACCTGCGCGATGTCGAAGCCGTGGCTACGGTCTCGCGCCCACTGGCGCAATTCAACGCCCAGTGTCGGCGACACGATCTGGCCGCGCGCCGTCGCGCCCATGATGTAGGCAGCCTGATCGAACGGGTCGGAAGAGACCTTGGCAGTGCCGGCGCTCGGGATGTCCTCGAACTTGATCAGCCGGCCGCAAGTCAGCATGACGCGGTAGTTGTGGTGATCCTTCGAGTGGCGCGGCAGGTAGAACAGGCGCGACGGATCGCGCGCGGCCGGATCGGGATCGATGCCGAACGACCGGCCGAGGCCGAGAACCTTCTGCGACCAGAGATTGATCACGTCCTTATGCGCGCCGTCCTGCTCCGTGTAGATGAACGGGGCAGCCAACGGGAACAGCATTCGAAACTTGTCGATCGGCCGCGTCTGGATGATCAGCTTCATGCCGTCGTCCTGACGCTTTTCGATGAACGCGGCCGCGTCGACCACGTCGTCGACGTAGGGTGTTTCCTCGCGCAGATAGCGGCGAATGGATTCGGTCGTCGGCGTGGTGTCAATCTGGCTCTTCTCAGCCCAGCGGTGGAAGCGATCCTGAGCGACCTCGATGCCGGTCGACCCGTGAGAGTGGGTCGTGTAGAGAATGCATGTCAGTCCGGCCGCACGGACGCGCTGGAAGCAATCCTCCAGAGACGCGCCCGAGTCCACGTCGATGCCCATCATGTAGTTCTTGAGGACGTTGTTCTTGGTCCGTCGCTTGGACTGACCGAGGGTGCCGGTGACGAAGCAGCGGCCTTCCTTCTTGCCGATCTTGTGCTGGGCGAACATGCCCTCGAACACGGCCTTGAACGGAGCCTCGGGAACGGACTTCCATTCCTTCTCGAAACGGTTCTCGGCGACCGACAGGGCGATCGGCAGCGCCGCGACTTCCGGCGTCATCGTGCCCCAGATTTCGGCGTCATAGACACGGCTGGTCGGTTCGTCTGAAATCTGTTCACCGGGTGCGAAAAACGCTGCCTCGATCTCGTCTGTCGTGAAAATCCGATACCCGCGCTCGACACGATCTGCGTCTGCGTCGGTCATCTCGAACGACTTCACCGGCAGCGGGATCACCCGCTCAACCGTGTGCCCATCATTCTCGATCGGCTGGAGATCGGCGACGATCTTGCGCACGCGATCGGTGTCACCTTCGACCAGATAGACATCCCAGCGGTAGCCGTTGCCATAGACGGCGAACGACGGCGCGAACACGCCAGCGTTGGGCTCGATATCCTGCGAGGGGAATTGAAGGGCGAAGCCGGCGAGGGTCTGATCCACGAGCAGATCGGCGAAAACCTCATCCTGCTCTTCGACGAACTGAACGATCTCCTGATAGTCTCCAGTCGTAACGACTGCGGAGCCGTCTGCGTTTAGAAAATCGATGTCACCTTTGACATGGGAGAAGGCACCGCCGAGCCAAGACTGGAGGAAAGGAGTTTCAGACATCCGGAATCTTTTCGTTTTATGAGAACCGGTTGTCTAGCAATTCTTGACAAAGCGGTCAATTGAATCTTGCCGGCGTCCCGCTTAGAGGGACGCCACCAGCGCGGACGCATTCGGCGATGCGTCGATATAGGTCTCGGTCGTCTTGAGCGAGGCGTGCCCGGCGAGAAGCTGGACATCCTTGAGCGAGCAATTCGCCGAGCCGGCCGTGCGGGCGAGCTTGGTGATGAAGCCGCGCCGGCCACTATGCGAGGTCGCACCCTTGAAGCCGCAGGCGACATAGATCGCCTTCAACTGCTTCTGGACTGCATTCGGCGTCATCTGCACACCGAAGCGGCCGTAGAAAATCGGGCCTTCCGTGATGCCGGCCTGAGCGCAATATTCCGCGATGGCGACATGGATTGCCGGGTGCATCGGAATGGTGCGTTCCTTGCCGTACTTGCCGGCCTTCTTGGTGACGTGAATGCTGGCGACGATCTCGCCGGTCACGTCGCTGATGTCCTCGTATTCCAACCATGCGATCTCCTGCGCCCGCAGCGCCGCATAGTGGGAGAGAAGAAGCATGAGCCGATCACGCGTCGAGAAGACCGACTTCTCTTCGCACTTGGCCAGCGCCGTCTCGAACTGGTCGCTGGTGATGATCTTGGCCCGGCCGTGGTGACCGCGATGCGAGACCCTATGGACCTCGGCCTTCGGCGGGACCTTGACCGCCTTGCGTGGCGGGAACTTGATGATGTCTGCCATGGGAACCACTCCGTTTGTGTTGACGGAGTTGTTTTAGACAGAAATTCTTGACACGTCAAGCAGTTTCCGGAGATGCCTCCATCTCCGGATTTAGATGCTTCATTCCGTGCTCTGGGCAATCTTTCGCAAAGGTGTAGACGACGCCGCGCGGCGTCAAAAGCTGAATCTTTTCATGGTCCTTGAGGGTGCGATGGATGCACGTGCAGGACAGGTACTCGGGATCATCGGGAGACATCCGGCCAACATAACAGAATCCACGCGCGAGGCCAGAAATTTGGAAAAGTGGCTCATGGGCCATTGTCAAGAATTGCTGGACATCCACGTTTTTGGATAGTAATGGGCGACACCATTAACCATGACGGAGTTCCCATGTCCCTTGGATACGCAGCCATCAAGAAGGATGGTGTCGGCATCGCGCTTTTCACCGATATCGGCAATTGGGCCATCCCGGCGCACGACCCGCTCTATCCACAGGTCGTCGATGCGGTTGACGCTCAGAAGTCGCTCACCGAGTTCGACTATCT
The DNA here is from genome assembly GCF_003998025.1 of Mesorhizobium sp. M8A.F.Ca.ET.021.01.1.1. NCBI lineage: Bacteria > Pseudomonadati > Pseudomonadota > Alphaproteobacteria > Hyphomicrobiales > Phyllobacteriaceae > Mesorhizobium > Mesorhizobium sp. M8A.F.Ca.ET.021.01.1.1. Next base: position 31,487 of record NZ_RZSJ01000002.1, on the reverse strand, counting down.
CCTGAACGATCCGGTTCCGGCCATCGCCTAATGCAGGCGCTCATCCGTCCAGAGGACGGGGAGTACCTTGAGTTTCAGGAAACCGGCATCCGCTATGCGCTGCGGCGCAGGCGGACGTTGATCGCCGACCAGCCCGGCCTCGGAAAGGGTCACCCCCTGACCACGAGGTTGGCTACCCCGACTGGCTTCCGGGCGGTCGGCGATCTTGCTGCCGGTGATCACGTCATCGGTTCGAACGGCAAGCCGACCCGCATCCTGAAAATCCACGATCGAGGCATCCTCCCGGTCTACCGCGTCACCACGAGTGATGGTGCGTCCGTCGTCGTCGACGGCGAGCACCTGTGGACCGTCTACGACCATGCGGTCGGCGATTTCGTGACAATCGACACGACCGAGATCGCCGCGCGCCTCATGAACGGCGAAGAGTTCGATCTACCGACCCTTACGGCACCGGTAGAGTTCATGCACAAGACCGTGACCATGGACCCGGCGATTGCCGGCGCGCATCTGACGCGGCCCTATCTCGAAGGCGAGTTCGAGATCGACGCCCTCCAGTATATCGACGGCTCGCTCTCCCAGCGCATGGCTTTCCTCGGCTCCGTGATCCGGATTTTCGGCTGGGTGCGCGGCGACAACATCCGTGTCCTGCTCACTCACCGTGATCGATCGGAAGACCTCGTCGAGGCCGTGGTGCAGATCACCCGCAGTCTCGGCGGACTGGTGTTCGTCGAACGCAACACGCGCCGCAACAAGCTCGAAATCTTCCTTCCAGACGATGTCTGGTTGCCACTCGTCGGCTACCGCACGACCGCGACCAAGGTGAAGAAGCGCTGGTCCAAGTTCCGGCCGGGGCTGCCGCCGCGCAGCATCACGTCGATCCTGCCGGCCGGCAAAGATCAGGTCCGCTGTCTCGAAGTCGACGCGGCCGACAGCCTCTACGTCACCGACGAGTTCATCGTCACCCACAACACCGTCAGCGCGCTCGGGCTCTCCAATAACCTGCCCGATGTCCGCTCGATGCTGGTCATCTGCCTAGCCTCCCACAAGGAGCATTGGAAGCGCGCCGTCGAGAAGTGGGACATCCACGGGCTGAGCGTCGACATCGCAGAGGGTGATTACTTCCCCGACTCCGAATGCGTCATCATCAACTACGACATCCTCTATCGGCACTATGACGCGATCCGGCGCGGCACGTGGGACATTCTGATCTGCGACGAGGCGCACAACCTCCAGAATGAGGAAGCCCGGCGCACCGTCAACGTGTTCGGCTCCGGCCCACGCAAGGTCTCCATCACCGTCCCCGACATCGATCCGATGACCGGCGAGCAGCGGCTGACCAAGGACGGCAAGAAAAAGACCAAGAAGGAAAAGAAGCGCTTCGAGGACATCAAGGCGCATCGCGAAGTCTATCTGACCGGTACACCCATCCCCAACCGTGTGAAGAACATCTGGCCGCTGGTCCGTCGCTGCGATCCTGATGGCCTTGGCCGCAACCGACTTGCCTTCGCTTATCGCTATTGTGGCGGCTACGAGACGGCCATGGGGCTCGAAGACAACGGTGCCTCGAACCTACCCGAACTTCGCAAGATCATGCGCGACCGATTCATGGTACGCCATCTCAAAGCGGACGTTCTCAAGGACCTGCCGCCGAAGACCCGCCAGATCATTCCGCTGTCGTCGAAAGGCCTGATCAAAAAGGTCGCGGCCGAGAAGGACGCGGTCAAGGAACTGCTTCGGCAGTACGAGGCGAAGGCCGGCATTCACAAGGACATGGACGACGCGTCGATCGCCGAACTGGTGATGAACGCCCGGCCACAGATGTTCGAGGATTACGCAGCCACCGTCGACGGCAGTGCGATGAACGACACACCGCTGAACAAGCTGGCCATCGCCCGCGCCGAACTGGCGCTGGAAAAGGTGCCGATGATCATCGAGCACGTCCAGAGCCTGATCGATCAGGGCGAGAAGGTCATTGTCTTCGCCTACCACCGGGCAGTCATCGAAGCGCTCAAGGCGCGGTGGGATAATTCCTGCGCCTGCATCTACGGCGCGACCCCGACGAAGAAACGGCAGGCCGAGGCCGATCGCTTTCAGGAAGACGAAAACTGCAATCCGTTCATCGGCCAGTACACGGCGGCGGGCACCGGTTACACGCTGACCCGCTCCAAGATCGTGGTCTGCGCCGAGCTTACGTGGCTGCCGCACGAACTCAGTCAGGCCGAGGACCGGGCTCACCGGTTCGGTCAGACCGAAAATGTGCTGATCCACCATCTTGTTGTCATGGGATCGCTCGACGACGCCCTGCTTGGAAAGATCGTGGAAAAACAAGCAATTATCGACGAAGCGCTGGACGGCTAGGACAGCGTTCCTAAGTTTCGATTGACTTTGTTAACCAAAACTTGCACCAAGTGTCCAGAATTACTTGACAGATTAGGACCCCAAAACATGACTTGGATTATGACGGCGACTGGTCGCCGCGTCGATTTTCTGCGCCCTGATGTCAACGAAATCACCCTGTCCGACATCGGCATCTCGCTCTCCCGCGTGGCTCGTTTCGGTGGCCATTCCCCTCTCAAGATCGGCCAGCATGTCTGCGAAGTCGCTACGCTCATGATGATGCGCGCGACCGAACAGGGCATGTCCGAGAAGGAGATCGCCGAGGCGGGCATCGTCGGCCTCGTGCATGACTTCCCCGAGGCCTATTGCTGCGATGTCATGACGCCGCTCAAGCGTCTGCTCGGCACCGCGTACAGTGACATCGAAGCCCGCCTGCACGACGTGATCGTCAAGCGCTTCGAACTCGAAGGTTTGTTCGAGAAGTACCACGACCTGCTCAAGTGGGCCGACTTTCAGGCGGTGACCGAGGAAGCACGGCGCTACAGCCTCGACGGCAAGTACGTCTCCGAGATCACGGGCGAACTGGAAGACCGGCCGCACCAGTGGACCGATCCGAACGCCGAGGCCTTCCTGTCCGACACCATCTGGGAGGACGAGGAAGATCGCCAGTATGCGGTGATCATGACCTTCATGCGTCTGATGCTGGCGACCGGTCGCGGCTACGTCCTGACGCCGAAGACCACCGGCATTCCCGGCACGTCGGTCGACATGGTCCGCGAGACCACCGAAGACCTGATGCCGATGCCTCCGATCCTGCTCAGCGGAGACGTGTATTTCTGATGCGGGCCGATGCAGCAATGCTCGGCGCGCCGGTTCACGCTCGTGTCGAGAACGACTTTTACGGCACCATCGATCTAGGCTGCACCCACGCGCTTCTCAAGTTTCTTGAGGCGCGCGGCCAGTCGATCCTTGGGAAGCGCGTGTGGGAGCCCGCTGCCGGACAGGGGCATATCTCAAAGGTATGCCGGCTGTACGGCGCGACCGTCACCGAGTCCGACATCGCGCCGCAGACCGAAGACGGCGTCTACATGGACTTCACCACGGTCCCCGACACCTACTTCGACCACCACAGGCCGACGCCGCATTTCGTCATCACCAATCCGCCCTACCAGCGCGACGTGATCGACGCGTTCTTGACCAAGTGCGTCATGCTCGCCCGTGACTACGGCGTCACCTGCGCGATGCTGATGCGCAACGAGGTCGACAGCGCCGTAACGCGCCGGAAGTTCTTCGCCGACTGCAAGCAGTTCGACGCCAAGCTGACCCTGCTTTGGCGTCCGCGTTGGATCGCGGATTCCACCGGGTCTCCCCGCCACAACTATGCGTGGTTCATTTGGTCTCCGGCTGCGGGCAACCGCGCCGCCGAGCTTCACCACGCGATCAAGCCGAAGCTCTGATGCGCGAAGTCATTTGGGATTGTGAAACGGACGGTCTCCTTCCGCAGGTCTCCAAGATTTGGGTGATCTCGCTGATGGTGATCGATGACGACGTGCCGTCGCCGATCTTCTCCTACGTCGGAGACGAGATCGACGACGCCGTTGGTATCATCGAGCAGGCCGACGTTTCGATCGGCCACAATCTCGTCGGCTACGACTTGATGGTGCTCGACAAGCTCTACGAGGACTATCAGCCGAAGGAAGGCCAGATCATTCGGGACACGCAGGTCATGTCCCAGATGCTCTTCGCGAACCAGAAGGACAAGGACTACAAGCTTCACGAGCGCGGCACGCTGGAAGGCAAGCTGATCGGCCGGCACGGTCTCGAAGCGTGGGGCCAGCGCCTCGGGCATTACAAAGGCTCCTACTCCAAGGACATGATTGCCAAGGGCCTTGACCCTTGGAAGCAGTTCGATTTCGAGACCGGCGTCCCGTACTGCGAAGACGATATCGAGGTCACCTACCGCCTGTGGATGAAGTGCAAGCAGATTGAATGGTCTCACGCGGCCATCGTTCTTGAGCACCAGATCACCGAGTTGATGGCCATTCAGGAGCAGTCCGGCATCTGGTTCGATGTCGAAGCTGCCAAGGTCCTCGAAGCGGAAGTCAGCGCCGAATACGAGAAGCTGTCGGCCGTCGCCATCGAGCATTTCGGCTACTGGATGGCCCCGGCCAAAAAGTACAAGTCGGAGCCGCGCGAGAAGTACGGCGAGGACGACAGCCGCTCGATCTGGGGCGAGGTCACGATCGAGAAGCGCGCCACGCGCCGCGTCAAGGTCAAGGATGGCCCCGGCGCTGGCTGCTATCAGCATTTCAGTCAGGACGCGCCGTACTGCAAAATCGAGAAGAAGGATTTCAATCCGAACTCTCGGCCGCAGATCATCGACCGCCTGCGCGTCGTCTACAACTGGGAGCCTGTCGACTTCACGGAAGCCGGCAACCCGACCGTCGACGACGAGGTTTTGCGCGGCCTCGCCAACGATTGGCCGATCTGTGACACGCTCGCGGAACTGTTCTTCCTTTCGAAACTGCTCGGCATGCTTTCGGACGGCAAGAACGGCTGGCTCAAGATGGTCGACGAGGATGGTTTCATCCATCCTCGCACCAATGCCGGTGGCACCCGCTCCGGACGCGCCTCGCACTCTTCGCCGAACATCGCGCAGGTGCCGAAGGTCAAGATCATGGATACCGTCTTCAAGGACGGGACCAAGAATCCGGCACTGCTCGACGCGAACGGCGAGTTCTTCCCGCACTGCTTCAAGGAAGACGGGACGCTCAAGAAAGCGGCCATCGTCATGGGCCGCGCCGGCAACTACGGCTGGGAATGCCGCAACCTGTTTCAGGCTCCCAAGCTCGACGGCCACCAGTGGTGGTTCATGGGCTGCGACTTGTCTGGCATCGAGCTTCGCTGCTTCGGCCACCATCTGGCCCAGTACGATGACGGTGCATACCTCGAAGTCGTTCTCAACGGCGACGTGCACACGACCAATCAGCAGGCCGCAGGTCTGCCGACGCGCGACAACGCCAAGACCTTTATTTACGCCACGCTCTACGGCGGTGGCGATGCGAAGATCGGCTCGATCGTCTGCCCGCCCGGCACGCCGGAACGGAAGATGGCGGCGCGCGGCAAGGAATTGAAAGCGAAGTTTCAGGAAGGCGTCCCCGCCTACCGCGAACTTATGCGCTGGGTCGCGCGGCAGGCGAAGCAGGGCTGGATGCCGGGTCTCGACGGCCGGAAGCTTTGGGTCAAGTCGCCGCACTCTGCACTCAACCTGCTTCTCCAGTCGGATGCTGCTTTGTTGGCTAAGAAGTGGGTCTGCCTCTACGTCCAGTACATGGAAGAGGCTGGCTACGTCATGGGCTGGCACGGGGATTTCACGCTCTGCGCGTGGATTCACGACGAAATCCAGTCGGCCTGCCGCACCAAGGAAATCGCGGAACACGCTCGCGAGATCGCGATCCGTGCAGCGGCCGACGCCGGCCATCATTTTGATTATCGCGCTCCAGTCGGAGCGGAAGGAAAGATCGGTTTGACATGGGCACAGACGCACTGACGAACACCGTCACGATCACGGTCGAAGAGTACAAGCGCCTCATCCAGTGTGAACGCTGGGTCAGTGCTCTCGAAGCTGCCGGCGTCGATAGCTGGGACGGCATCTCACATGCACATGAAATCTTGGAGGAAGACGATGAAGCTTAAAAGCTGGAGCCATTTCTTTCAGGCCATCGCGCGCGGCGACAAGACCCACGATCTACGCTCCAAAGCCGATCGCGAGTTCTTCGTTGGGCAGGTCCTGACCTTGCAGGAATACGATCCCTTCGAGGGCAAATATTCCGGCAACGAGGTCGACGTGGTGGTCACCTTCATCACCGACGACGTGACGCCGTGCGCATTTTCCTCGGCCGTGCTCGATAAGGGATACTGCATCCTGAGCCTGCGCTTGGTGAAGACCGACGAGGTCCCGTTCTGATGACCGGTCTCGAAATCGTCGGTGCATCTGCACTCTACCTCGGTGGCCTCTACGTCGCGGCGATGATCATCATCGGCATCACGTCGATCCTGTCGCCTCGCCTCGACAGCCTCATCGCCGCGACTGCGATCTGCGTCTTCGGTGGAGGGCTCGGCATCATTGTCGGCCTTGTCCTTCTCGGCATGCAGCTTGCGGGTTGAGTGCAGATGGGAGTGAACCAGCATCGCGTCGGCGCGGCGGCTGAGCAGCTTGTCGCCGCCCATCTTCTCGGCAAGGGGCACGACGTGTTCATGCCGACGATCACGCAGTCCCGCGTCGATCTGATCTACACGGCCGGCGCTGAATCTCGCCGGGCACAGGTCAAGGTGGGCACCCGCTTCAAGACGCGCGGCAAGGAATACGAGAACGTCAAGCTGCGGGTCTCTGGACTCAACCAGAACGGCGGGTCTCGGCCGTATGCACCGGGCGAGATCGACGAGCTTTGGGTGCTGGGCACGCACCTGTGGTGCATCCCGGCAAGGGTCATCATCGGCCGCTCAATGATCAGTCTCACGTCGAAGGACGCGCTGAACTGGACCCGCAAAGATTACGACTGCGACGAGTTCATCGTCATGCGCGGCGAGTGGGAAAAGCCCATCCGCACCGTGCTCGGAATTGGAGGATAAAATGCGTCTGCGCCTGCTCATTTCGGCGACCTTCTCGTACCTCGCGCTCATCACCGCGCCGAAGGAACTGAGGTCCATTCAAGCGGCCTTCCCCAATCTGTTGAAAGGCCTGCGGGACGAACTCTCGATCGGCCGCGACGGCGGCGTTGCGATCATTCCGTGGTCGATCAGCCAGCGCGGAAAAGACCTGTCGAAGGTCCAGCATTACGCCTGCCTCGAAGCCGCTGACGGCGTGCGAGCAAGCTGGGCCAAGCACCGTCAGGCAGCGGCATAGAAGGTCGAGTGCAGATGAATGACGAAGTGAAAAAGTGGATCAAGCGGACCAACCGCAAGGGTCCGTTCCTGCTCTACGGCACCAAGCCGATCAAGTATTTCGTCGGCTGGGATCGATCGGTCGAGCCGCCTGTGAACATTCACGCAGACGGCACGGCGTACACCGTGATCTGGAAGGACAAGAAGGACGGCAAGGTCCGGATCGGTGTCTTCAAGGACGGCATGCATTGTCGCTACGGCGTCAACACCTATGGCGTGCTCTCCGGCAATTCCATGGCCGATTTCTGGCAGGCGACGGCAGGCATGCTCGATGAGACCGAGATGGCCATGATGATGCGCATCATGAAGGGCGAATGGCATCCAATGGGTCAGTTCGACCCGGCGACGATCGAGAGCCTTACATGGTGATGCGCTCGAAGTCCTCGCAGAAGTCCCGCTTCTCGCAGATGACGATGGACTTCCTCGGCCGGCGATACGGCCGTCTATTCCCGATGTCGCAGACCAGTGAAGGCGTCATCCTTCATATCGGGGATGAGCTTCGGTCGAGAGCAGACCCGACGATTACTCGTCGCGTGGTCTGCTTCTTCCACACGGATCACGATGAAGTCGCATTCGGCTTCACGCCGCCCGAGCAGTACGACCCGACCGCACCCATGTGGCGTCAGGAGGCGGTGCTGAACAAATACGAGAAGGTGTGATGCCGGAGGTCTTCAACCTCTACCACGGGGATTATCCGGAAGCCGCCGTCTACATCGGACGCGGATCGAAATACGGCAACCCGTTCAAGGTCGGTGTCGACGGCACTCGAACGCAGGTCATCAAACTGTTCTGCGATCAGGTCCTACCCAAGCTGGACTTACGTCCGCTGATCGGTTGCGATCTGCTCTGTTTCTGTCACCCGAAGCCCTGTCACGGTGATCCAATTTTGAAGGAAGTGAAGCGTCGTCATGGCTAACTGGATGGACATCGGAAACGCTCTTTTCAACTGGGTCGCCGCAGGCTTTGTCGTGCTCAACGCGCTCGACATCTGGAAGCGCAAGGACGTGGCCGGCCACACCTATCCGTCCGCGATCTTCTTCACGCTCTGGGCCGGCTTCTCGATCTTCTATTTCGCCGGGCTCCAGCAGTGGTGGACCATCTGGCCGACCGCAGCAATGTTCGCCGCCAATGGCTTCTTGCTGGTGCTGGTCTTCACCTACCGGCGCAAGTTTCGCCAGTCGATCATCCTCGGCGGAATACGCCACGAGAGCATGACCGACGAAGAGTTTCACAACGACAGGTACGCATGATGGATTTGGTCAAGCACCCACTCAGCACTCTCGATCTCGAAGGCGTCATCGACCGCCTCGGCGAGGAATGTTCCGAGGTCATCAAGGAAATCTTCAAGGGCCACCGATTTGGCTTCCACGCCACTTCGCCGAAGGACGGATCGACGCCGATGGAACGGCTGCTTTCTGAGGTCAAGGATGTCAAGAAATGCTTGACAGAATTTGAAAAGCGCATCAAGCGCAAGGAGCACAAAAAATGAGCGGATGGATCGGGGTCGACTTCGACCGAACGTTGGCCGTCTACACCGAGTGGAAGGGCGAGAACCATTTCGGCGAGCCCATCATGCCGATGGTCGAGCGCATCAAGCGTTGGCTGGCGCGCGGCATCGAAGTTCGCATCTTCACCGCCCGCTGGTCTGACGTTGAGAACCGCGTGAATCTGGCAAAGTTCATGCACGAATGGTTGGCGAGGGTCGATATCCCGCCGCTCAAGATCACCAACGAAAAGGACTATGCCTGCATCCAGATTTGGGACGACATCGCCGTTGGCGTCGTCGCCAATTCGGGGCAGCCGCGCACGATCTGGCCCGAGGGCATTTAGGACAGCGTTCCTAACTTCCGATTGACTTTTTTGTCCAGAATTGCTTTACATAAGCACAACAGACGGAGCGAATACCCCTCCCATGAAAGCCCTCATTTTTGATACCGAGACGACCGGCAAGGCCGACTTCAAGGCCGACCCGATCGCCCCGCAGCAGCCGAAGCTTGTGCAGCTTGGCGCGCTGTTGATCGACCTGACCAACGGACGCGAACTCGGGTCTTGCGACCTGATCGTATATCCGTCCTCGTGGGAAATCCCGCAGGAAGTCGCGCTGATCCACGGCGTCACCCAGCAGATCGCCGAAGAAGCCGGTCTCGATCTCGATCACGTCGTGAACGTGTTCAACGGACTGGTCGCAGCGGCCGATCTCGTCGTCTGCCACAACACGGCGTTCGACACGATCATCATGCGCCGCGCGCAGGCGATGGTCGATCTGGCGCTCAAGCGCAACGACATCGGCGACCCCTTCGAGGGCAAGCCGATCGTCTGCACGATGAAGGCGTCGACCCAGATCGTGAAGAAGCGGTCCAAGCGTCCGCTGCACAACGAAGACTACAAGTGGCCCAAGCTGGCCGAGTGCATGAAGTTCTTCTTCGATGAAGAACTGGAAGGCGCTCACAACGCAATCGTGGACTGTCGGGCAACTTCCCGCGTCCTTCTCGAATTGGTGAATCGGGGCGCTATCGCCCTTCCCTCCCAGCTTCCCGCAGCCGAAGCGGCCTGATTCACCAACCCCTAGCACCACTGCGCCGACTGCCCTCGGCGCGGGAGGTCGCAGCGACCGGGTGTGCCCGGTCGCTGCTCAAAAGATACAAGCGATAAGAGAGACGCGAAATGACTGAGACCCCCGAGGTCGCCAACGATGGCGATCCTATGCTCGAATTTGCTGCCGAGCGCGCCGCGATCCTGTCCTCCAGCCATCTCCAGATGGTCTGTGACGCTGGCGAAAATGAGCTTCGTCAAGCCGCAGCAAACATCACCCTCGACATGTTCAAGAAAGCCTTCGCCCTCGGCTACGCCAAGGGTTTCAAGGACAGTGAAGAACACGCCCGCCAGCAGGCCGCAGGCATCCAGACCGTCGAGTTCGTCCCCATGCAGGGCGACGGCGTCACCGGAGAATAATCATGCTCAAGACTGTAATCGAGCAGCCCGACAAGACGGGCGGCTTTCCCAAGCTCATGCGCTACACCGGCACCGATAAGGACGAGGAAGTAATAGTCCTCTTCATCGACTATCGGTGCGGCACCTACCTGACCGGCCCGACTATCGGCCGGCACGTTCAGACCCTCGTCATGAACTGCTTCGAGCCGTTCCATGGCAAGGTCACGATCGGCGGTGCCTTGTGATCAGCGCGAAAGCACCGCTCGACTTCAAGGACATCTTCCAGCAGTGGGTTGATGGCACCAACAAGAAGTGGGGTCACGACCGCAACAAGACGCTGGGCGGATCGGAGGCGTTCGGCTGCCTGCGCAAGGCGTACTACAAGCGCAACGGCTACGAGCCCGACGCCGACTACGAGGAATCGTGGGGCGCACTCCGTCGCGGCGACATCATCGAAAACCATATCGTGGTGCCGGCGATGCACTACGCGATGCAGGAACTCAAGCTGTTCGAGTTCCTGATGGGCGGCGAGAACCAGATCACCCTCTTCGACGGTGATCCGGATGACTTCGACGACAACGGCCGGCCCGAGGGTGTGCTGTCGGTGACGCCGGACGGATTGATCCGGGGCGTGTCCCGCAACGCGCTGGCCAAGTACGGCGTGGAAGACCTCGGCACCGACTGTTTCATGTTGGAGGTCAAGTCGATCGACCCGCGTGTGGACCTTGCCGAGGAAAAGGCGATCCACCACGGCCAGACCCAGATTCAGATGGGTTTGATGCGCAAGACTACTGCGTTCAAGCCCAACTATGCAGTGCTGCTATACATCAACGCGTCATTTCTGGACGATATCGAAGTCTTCATCGTCAAATACGACGAGAAGAAGTTCAAGGTTGCTCAGGACCGCGCCGAGTTGGTTTTCAAGACGACGGACCCGTCGAAGCTTCATCGCGAAGGCGTGATCGACGGCACCTGCCAGTATTGCCCCTATCAGAAGTCCTGCCTCGACACGACCGTGAAGGCGATGCCGGGCAAGACGACGGACAAGAAGGCGAGCCAGAATCCGGAACTGCTCGCCGCGCTCAACGAGAACGAGCTTCTGTTCCGTCGCCGCGCCGCCACCAAGGCCGAGAAGAAGGCCAAGGCGGAATTGGCGCGCCTGAACGAAGAGATCAAGGAAGTGCTCCGGCGCTACGGATCGAACAAGGCCGCAGGGAACTCGTGGAGCGTCAGCTACTCGATGGCTCAGGGCCGACAGACTTTGGACAAGGAGTCGCTGATCGACGCCGGCATCAATGTCGACGACCACATGAAGCTCGGCAACCCCTACGAAATTCTCAAGGTCACCTTCAAGGACCTTGACGACGACGACAACGATTAATCGTCGTGTCCAGAATTACTTGACATCCGGCGTCGGAAGTCAAGCGCAACGCTGAAACGAAAAGGAGACATTATGAGTTCAGCAGTAGCAACCCGCAGCCGGACGGAAGTCGCTCAGGAGAGTGCCTACGATCCGTTCGCGTCGGCGGGCAACGAGCTTGGTGGATCGTCCGCGATCTATGCCAAGTTCAACGGCAACTCCGGCGAGATGTCCTACGGCAGCAATGCCACGGAGATCGACGAAGGCGAAGAGATCGTGGCTGACGTGGCCGGCGCTCGCCGTGGCTGGATTTGCTGGAAGGACGAAAAGGTCGTCGACGAAGTGATGGTCCCGATCGTTCAGGGTCCGCCGCCCGGCAAGCACGAGCTTGCGGATCATGGTCCGTACACCGAGCATGACGACGGCACCAAGGACGGCTGGTCCGAGCAGTTCGCCATCGACTTCCGCCTGCTCGGCGACGGTCACGACGGGGTCCAGATCACGTACAAGACCACCACGAAGTCCGCAATGCGCCCGCTGGGCGACCTGCTCAAGGACTATGGCCGGCAGTACAAAAACAACCCCGGCGCGCTTCCGATCGTGACTCTCGAAAAGGGTAGTTACATGCCCAAGGAAAAGAAGCACGGCAAGAAGTATTTCCCGAAGTTCCCGATCAAGGACTGGATCGGTGAAGACGACCTGATCGCCCAGTATGGCGATGGTCGCCGCACTTCGGAAGGCGACGAGAACGCCAACATCGTCGAAGAGCCGAAGACGCCGCCGAAGAAGGACGCTCCGAAGCAGGTCACCAAGGCAACCGCGAAGGCGGAACCTGCCAAGGCTGCGCCGGCTGCCGAGCCCGAGGTCGACGACGAGGAAGCCGAACTCCTGCGCCAGTTGGCGGAGAAGCGTGCCGCCAAGGCTGCCGCTGCCGCCGCTGCGGAGGCTCCGGCCGAGGAAGCGGCTCCCGCCACCGAGACCGCCAAGCCGGTTCCGGCCGGCGAGCGTCAGGCGCGCCGCCGCTCCTTCTGATCCATCTGCCGGGGCTTCGGCCCCGGCGTTCCCCTCTCATTCCCGACATAGGTGAAGAATGAACGCCATCATTGCGCTGTTGGTCCGTCTGCGGATCATCGACGGCAAGACCCTCGACAAGGCCATCAAGAAGATGCTCGCCGCCGACTCCTACCTCGAAGGTGTCGAAGCGTCCGAAGCAGCCAAGGTCGAAAAGGCCACCGCCAAGATCGCCAAGCATGAGACCGCCAAGGCAACCGCAGCCGAGAACGTTGCGCGCGCCGGCCGTATCCGCTCGCGGGTCAAGGACTTTGTGGCCTGATCCCCATCGTCCCGGCTTCGGCCGGGACACCCTTCCTCCCGACTGGGGATATCCATGATTTCCGACAAGATTTTCCGCAAGGACTCCAAGGGTGTCCTGCGTTTCTGGCAGTATGAGGTTGCCGGCCCGAAGTGGCGCGGCATCAGCGGCATTGTTGGCGGCGCTGTCGTCACGTCCGGCTGGTCGTCCTGCACGCCGAAGTCTCAGGCCACGGCCGAGGCGCAGGCCCTGTTCGAGGGCGCGGCCGAAGAGAAGAAGAAGCTCGATCGCAAGTACCGCCGCGACCCGAACGCGACGTTCGACGACCTGTTCATTCAGCCGATGCTCGCGCAGGAATACGACAAGCTCAAGAAGCCGCTGACGTTCCCTGTCTTCGCTCAGCCGAAGCTCGACGGCATCCGCGCCATCATCACCATTGACGGCGCAAACAGCCGCGAAGGTCAGCCGATCGAGTCGATCGATCATATCCTTGAGCAGCTTGCTCCGGTGTTCGCTAAATACCCGGAACTCGTGCTCGACGGCGAACTCTACAATCACGAGTTCAAGGACGACTTCAACAGCCTGTCGTCGGTGATCCGCAAGGGCTTCAAGCTCGACAAGAAGGCGCTCAAGGCCGGCATCTCCGAAGAGAAGCAGCGCGAAGCTCTGGCGCAGCGCCAGCGCGATCTCATCCAGTTCCACGTCTACGACATCGTGGCACCGGAGAAGAAGTTCCCCGAGCGCTTGCGCATGCTGGAAGACCTCTTCCGGTTCAGCGCGCTCGGTGCCGACGAAGCCTGCCCGATCAAGATCGTCACCACGATCGAGGTCCACAATCAGGAGCAGTTGGACAACCTGCTCATCTACTGGCTGGAAAATGGCTACGAGGGCGAAATGGTCCGTCTGCCGGACTTCGGTTACGAGCACACGCGCTCCAAGAGCCTGCTCAAGCGCAAGGACTTCGAGACGAAGGAGTTCAAGCTGCTCCGGATCGAGGAAGGCAACGGCAACTGGGCGGGATACGCCAAGCGCGTCGTGGTCGAGCTTGAGGACGGCCGTGAAAACGAAGCCGGCATCCGAGGCAACCAGCCGTTCTGCAAGGAACTTCTGGAGAACAAGGACCACTACGAGGGCGGCGATGTCACGATCCGGTTCATGCGCCAGCGCACGCCGGACGGGAAGCTGCGCGCTCCCGTTGCCATCGACTTCCATCCGGACGGACGAAAGGACTGATCATGGGATACGTCAACGGAATCGGCCACGCCGACACCGATACCTCGCTCGCGGCAATGCCGACTGTCGAGTCCGCCAAGAGCGTCCGCAGCCGCGTGCTGGAACTGCTCACCGAAGAGCCGATGACCTGCGACGAAGTCGCGTCGTCGCTCAAGCTGTCCCCGTTCACTGTCCGGCCGCGCCTGACGGAACTGCGGCAGGCCGGGCAGATCGTCGACTCCGGTGTCCGTAAGACGCTGGTGTCTGGCAAGAGCGGGATTGTCTGGCTCGCCTGATGAGCATTTCCCTCTCTCCGCAGCAGGACAAGACGATCCTGTCTTGGCGCGATTGGTATCGCGATCTCCCCGAGGCAAAGGAATCGCTCCGCCACATGTACGATCCATCGACCGACGAACAGACGGTCGAACGGGTCGTAGATCGCGGTCTCGACAAAGCGCCGTACTTCCTGCTTGAGGGATTTGCGGGCACCGGTAAATCGACGGTTCTTCCGTTCTTGGTTGAGGCCACCGGCCTCAATCCTTCGCAGATCGTTTTCTGCTCGCCGACTGGCAAGGCCGCGAAGGTCATGACCAAGAAGCTGCGCGCCGAGAACATGAATGCGACCGCATCGACGATCCACAAGGCCATCTACCGCCCGAAGGCGATGAAGGCCTACCAGATCGAGCAGGAGCTTTTCCGTGCGCAGGCCGACTACAAGACGGCCCAGTCGTCCGGCGACAGCACCTTGATCCGCGAACTCGCCCGCAAGGTGAAACAGTGGGAAAAGGACCTCGAACGCGCTTACGACGAGAACAGCCCGAAGTTCCAGCTTGATCCGGACACGCCGTCCCTGCGCGGCGCGCATCTTATCGTGGTCGACGAGTGTTCCATGGTTGACGCCAACATGGCGGAAGACCTGCGTTCGTTCGGCGTTCCGATCCTTGCCATCGGCGACCCCGGCCAGTTGCCACCGGTCGATCCGTCCGGCCCCGGCTTCTGCAACCGAATTGCGGACGCGGCGCTGACCGAAATCCACCGGCAGGCAGCCGACAACCCGATCATCTGGGCGTCGATGCTGATCCGAAACGGCGACGAGGTTCCCTATGGGTCCCACGGCGGTGGGCTGCTCAACGTAATCGAGCCGAAGGACGATCAGAAGACCTTCGACCTCGATCTTGATGCGCAGATCATCGTCGGAACGCATGAGAAGCGCTGGCAGATTACGCGGAAGCTGCGGAAGCTTTCCGGATTTGGCGGCGACGGCCCGTGTGCCGGCGAGATGATGATCGTGACCAAGAACAGCCAGAAGCATCCGGGCTTGGTCAACGGCACCATGGCGATCGTCGACAAGGACGTTGGCCGGCTGTCGGACGGCAGCATCACGTTCAACATGGGGATCAACGACGAGGAAGGTCGCTCGTTTCAGCTTCGCTGTTTGCAGGCGACCCTCGAAGAGCACTACCGGGGCAAGAACAATCCGACCGCGCCGAAGCGGGACGTGTTCCGCGCCCGGCAGGACCCGAACGTCCACGAGATCGACTACGCCTATGCGATCACCTGCCACAAATCGCAGGGCTCGCAGTGGGATGAAGTCGTCGTGCACGATCAGTCGCGCTCTTTCCGCGCCGACGCGTCTCGCTGGCTTTACACCGCCGTTACGCGCGCGGCCGAACGCCTCACGCTGGTGATGTAATGACGCCGTACCACAAAGCCATCGTGTGCGTCATGGATCGCTATACCCGGTTGGAGTTCTACGATCCTGACCTGCGGGTCTTCATGAACGAACTGATCGACGGGTGTGAGTCCGCCATGCCGATCTGCAAAGCCAATCGCTGGCTTGGCTACATTCAGGGCGTCCTCATCGAGCGCGGGCTGCTCACCGTGCAGGAGGAACGGGACGCAACGCGCCCGTACTTCCGGCCGCTCGATTTCCGGTGCTCGACGTGCAGCGACACGAAGCGAGTAGACGAACGCCTTGGCGGCGAGCCTACCTCTGGTGTCGTCGAGTGTCCGGATTGCCAAGCCGATCCTATCAAAGAGCTTCGCGCTTTTCTGAGCGACATTCCGATGCAGCACACGGAATGGCAGCGCGTCGAATACTGGTTGAGCGCGCTCGAAACTTGACCATCGTGTCCAGAATTACTTGACAAGGAGAACTCAATTGCTGATTGGAATGACCGGAAAGAAGCGCTCCGGCAAAGACACCGTCGCTTCGATGATCGACGCCGAATACGACTATGATCGTGTGGCGTTCGCTGGTCCGCTCAAGGGGATGATCAAGTTCCTCTTGAAGTGCACCGGCATGACAGACGAACAGGCCGACGTGCGCATCAACGGCACAGAGGCCGAGAAGGAAGAGCCGCTTCGCGTCCTCCAGAACAAGTCGACTCGCTTTGCCATGCAGAAGCTCGGCACGGAGTGGCGCAACTTCTTCGGCGTCAATCTGTGGACCGACATCATCCGGGCCAAGGTTGAGAGCACCGAGCGCGTCGTGCTGACCGACCTGCGGTTCCTGCACGAGGCCGACTTCGTCCGCGAACATGGCGGCACCGTCGCCCGCGTCGTGCGTCCCGGCACCAACTCCGGGGACACGCATCCATCCGAGGTCGAGATGGAAAAGATCGTGCCCGATTTCACGATCTACAACCACGGTAGCCTCACGCAGTTGGACGCGGCCGTCTTCCGAATGATGGAAGTCGTCAACGGATCGCGGGGTCTCGTCTAATGGAGATCAGCGCTGACATCCTCGCGGACTCCATCTCTGAGTCCGGCATCCGCATCACCACGCTCGAACTACACTATCACCGGTACATCCTGCCGGAGTTCAACACGCACCGGGCTTTCAGCCGCAACGGTGCATCGAGCCGCGCAATCCCCACTGAAAAGCTGATCGCCGCTTGCCTGCGCGAGTTGGTCGAGCCGCTGGAATGGGGCCTGAACCAGTCTGGCATGCAGGCGTTCAACATCGCCGACGACGCCCTGACCGACAAGGGCCGGGCGATCTGGAACGCGGCGCGCGCCGACGCGGTCAGGCATGCGCTCGAACTCAACGGCCTCGGCTTCGCCAAGCAGATCGTCAACCGCGTGCTGGAGCCGTATCTGTCGACGCGCACGGTCGTCACTTCGACCGACTGGGCTAACTTCGACGGCCTGCGGGACCACAAGGATGCCCAGCCGGAAATCCGCGACCTCGCCCAGAAGGTGAAGGAAGCCCGTCTGCACTCAACCCCCAATCTTCTTCGCCTTGGGGAATGGCACAAGCCCTACATCGAAGGCGGCGACGAACAGCGTCTGCGCTCAACCGATCTGTCCTTTGCGATCCCGTCGTTGAAGGTGATCGGCGGGCCGAACCGACAGGGCGCGTGGTTCAACTCCACCTTGGACGCCGTCAAGGTCATCGTGTCGGCGGCGCGCAGTGCCCGCGTGTCGTATCGGACGGTCGAAGGCAAGCCGACTGACTATGTGGACGACTGCAATCTCTTCCAGCGCCTCATCGTCAATCAGCCCGTGCACGCGTCTCCGACCGAGCATCAGGCTACGCCGTTCCCCATGGGCGGCAAGCTCGACAGCGGCATCACCCGCAACTTCCGGGGATGGGTGCCCTTCCGGGCGCTGATCGCGGGCGACACGATCGAGGACTAGGCGATGGCTTGGCAGGAACAGGACTACCCGCACGATCTTCTCGCGGAAGGCGACCAACAGCGCAAGGCGCTCGCCCGAACGGCTGGCACTCAGGTCTGGGTGACCACCGGCTGCACCGAGAGCGGTGACGCCATTGGGCCTTACGTGTGGGCGTTCAAGCCCACCGATGAACAGGTCGAGCGCAGACTGCGCACCGACTATCCCGAGGAATACGAGGAAGTCGGATTCGTGAACAGCATCACGGCGGCTACCACCATGACGGAGCACTGACATGAGTTTGGTCGACATCGCAAACCAGAGCCATCAGTGGCCGCAGAAGGGTGAAGGCGACGAGGCTCCGCGCAGCGTCATCTTGGATGGGCCGGCAGCCCAACAGTTCACCGGGCTCTGCATCGGCGGGCCGTATGACGGTATGAAGACGACGCACTTCATGAACGTCTTGACGCTGCCGGCCATCGCCGATCTGCCCAGTCAGGAGGACCGCAAGGTCGCCGTCGAACTGCACCTGTTCAACTACGTCCACGTCAATCTGCCCGTGCCGAGCGCGCCCGTCGCCCGTGGGATCACGCGCAACTATGGCTTCTGGGTGCCGAAGGGCAAGGGCCTCATCTGGGCACTTGAAGAGTTGGCGGAAGTCTATGTGAACAGTGGCGGTAGCGTCCCCAAGTGAGCCTCGACTCTTGGGTTGAGTTCAGATAGGATTTCATTCCTAAGTGTTCTCAGGAGACCCAATTGATCAGGTTTGCCCCGCCACTCGCCCAGCCAATGAGGCAGCGAGGAAAGATGGAAGAGTTTGTTGAAGAAAGCCGTCTGGTGATCCGAGAGTATCGGCAGCCGGACGGGAAAGTTCGCCTCGAAATGGAAATCGAGGGCGATGGGCTCGATCAAGACCCCGACGCAGAGGTCAAGACGGGCTTCGCGGTCGCGGCCACCATGTTCCGCATGTGGAACGATGGAACCGTGCTCGCGGCAATGCGCGAATTGATGGGATTCGCACCCGGAAACGTTGAAATTAGTCTGGAGTCCATGAATGGCATCAAGCCCGGTCACGCCTAGCCGGGAGGAACTTACAAAGCTGCGGGAAAATGGAATGAACCGCGACGAGATCGCCGTCTACTACAAGGTGTCTCTGTCGCGGGTAAAACGGTGGATTGCGGAATTGGGAATCCCGCCGTCCTCCAAAACTCGATCTGCCCATGCGCGGGCTCGCCAGAAGGTGGATAAGCGCAGTGCACTCGGTATGGACTATGGCCTGACTTTGATCGAGAAGGCCCGTCTGATCCTCGGCAAGAGGATGTCTCAGGACTACCGAGGGTACTTGTTGGACGGGCGGGTATGTCGTGTTGACGTGCTCGTGCGTACAGCCGGTCTGGACATCCCCGACGTACCATAACTTGTCTGCGTGGGAAGTGGCACCCACTATATCGTGAGCCGCTTGTCAAGATTTGCTGGACGTTTGCGTCTCGAAATTCTATCATCCGCCTTCTCACTGCACCAACACCAGTCACGCCGGGAGCGGCTTACCACCGCTCCCGGCGTACCCATCTTTGCGCCCAAAAAGGATACCCATAAATGGCAAATCAGTCCGCGCGTGCTGCCTTCGTCGAGCACCGCACCTACCTCCGTCCAGCCGTTGAAGGCGGCGACATTCTCGAAACCAAGTCCGCACAACTCGACCGTCAGATCGGCCATCAGCGCTATCTCTGGGAAAATGCGAAGCAGGCCAAGTTCAAGGGCCTGATGATCGAAGCCGACCGCCTGAACGCGCGCGCGCTCGAACTCTATGCCGAGGGACACCCCGACACCTATTCCGCGCTGGGCCTGCCGTATCCGGCCGAGGCACAGGCTGCCTATGTCCAGTCGCAGGAACTGACCGCCAAGGCGCTCAAGATCAAGGCGGATTACGCCAACAAGGTCAAGCTGACCTTCGACGAGGAACTGGAACTCACCGAGCTTCGCCTGCTTCTGGAGAGCCGCAAGGGCTCCCTGTCCGGCCGCGTCAAGTGGATGGCCGGCACCGACGTGATCAAGAATCGCGCGAGCGCCGCATTCAATTGCAGCTTCACCGACATTCGTATTCCTGCCGATATCGTCGACGCGTTCTGGCTGCTCTTGCAGGGTTGCGGCGTCGGCTTCCGTCCGCAGACCGGTCTCCTGTCCGGCTTCGGCACCAAGATCGAAGAGTTCGAGTTCATCCCGTCGACCCGCACGAACAGCGGCGGCGCGGAGAACAACGTCGAGACCTTCATTGACGGCGTGTGGACGATCCGCGTCGGCGACAGCGCCAAGGCATGGGCCAAGCTGGTCGGCAAGCTGACCGCCAACAAGTACCGCGCCCGCAAGCTGGTGATCGACTTCTCCGAGCTTCGGCCGGCCGGTCAGCGCCTCAAGGGCTACGGCTGGATTTCGTCCGGTTGGGAGCCGCTGCGTGACGGCCTGAGCATCATGCTCAATGTCATGAACGCCAAGGCGCGCCAGACGCTCGATGCCATCGACATTCTGGACATCATCAACGCGCTGGGCACCGTGCTCTCGTCGCGCCGCTCTGCCCAGATCGCCTTGCTCGATGCCGATCATCCGGACGCCGCGCGCTTCGCCCGTGCCAAGGACAACTACTGGGAAAAGACGCCGTGGCGCGCCCAGTCGAACAACAGCTTGACCTACATGCGCAAGCCGGCGCTCGAAGAGTTGTCGGTGCTGTTCAACTCGGTCGTGGTCTCCGGCGAGCCGGGCTTCTACAACATGGCCGCTGCCAAGCTGCGCGCCGGCTGGGCCGAGGGCTGCAACCCCTGTGCCGAGATCATCTTGCCGTCGAAGGGCTTCTGTAATCTCGTGCAGATCGTCATGCACCGCTTCAACGGCGACTACGAAGGCCTCATGCGCGCCGCGTACATTCTGGCGCGTGCCAACTATCGCCAGACGTGCGTTTCCATGCGCGACGGCGTGCTCCAGACGGCATGGGACGACAACAACAAGCTTCTGCGCCTGTGCGGCGTCAGCCCGACCGGCTACGTCGACTGGGAGTATGCCGACGTTGAAGAGATGCTGAACGGCTTCCGCTCGATCTCGAAGATCGGTGCCTACAGCATGGCCGACGAACTCAACACGCCGCGCCCGGCGCTGGTCACTCAGGTCCAGCCGAACGGCACCGGGTCGAAGGCCATGGGCGAGGACGGTGACGAGATCAAGGAAGGCGCTCACCAGCCCAAGGCCGAGCACATGTTCAACAACATCGGCGTCAGCGTCCACGACCCGCTGTTGAAGAAGGCGATCGACGCCGGCTACCACGTGTTTGACAAGCCGGCCGGAAAGAATCCGGATGGCACCGAACGCTTGGTCACTGAGAAGCTGATCCGCTTCCCGGTCAAGTACAGCAAGCGCGGCCTGAGCGCGGTCACCCGCGTCGTCGACGGCAAGCGGGAAGAGGTCTGGATCGACAACGAGCCGGCCGTGCGTCAGTTGGAGCGTTACAAGACCCTGATGCAGCACTTCGTCGACCACAATTGCTCGATCACGGTTTCGTTCTGGCCGGAAGAAGTCCCGGCGATCGTGCAGTGGCTCCACGACAACTGGTCGGAGTTCATCGGAGTTAGCTTCCTCCAGCGTCAGGACGTGACCAAGACCGCGAAGGACCTTGGCTATGACTACCTGCCGCAGGAGGTCGTGGCCAAGTCGACTTACGACCGATACGTCAAGAATCTCAACGCCTTGGACCTCGCCAACGACAACTCTTTCGACGGTGTTGACGTTGAGGCATGCGCCACCGGAGCGTGCCCGGTGCGCTAAATCGTTAATTTGTTGTCCAGTTGTTCTTGACAGCCTCGGATAGCTACGTTAACACCTATTAACATGTTGAACGCCATCTTCCACTGCGACTCGCTCTTTCTGGACCAGCGTCCAGACGGCAGCTTGGAATACCGCTCCGGCAGTCGCCCAGCGAGGTTGGAAGGTGGCGTCAACATCGCTCCGCTCGAAGAGAAGCAGCCGCTTTTCAGCATCGAAACGGAGAGTGGCGCGAAGCTGATCTTGTCCCCCGAGTCAGTCTTCTCGCTTCGCAAAACGCCGGACGGTCGCGTCGTTCGCTATATCCCTGTAGACGGGGCCTTCGCAGCCGCTCCCCCTCGGCTCGATTGGTCCGCACCGGTTGATGGCATCGACAAAAGCGACCTCCGGCGTTTTGCCTTGATTGGCTTCGTTGTGGCTAACGGTTTTCATTCAACCGAGCGCAGCCGGCCCTCGAACATCACCCTACCAACTATGGACCTCGGCGAGGACGTTCATCGATTCCTTGAGGCTATCGCCACGGATCGTGACTACGGTGGCTTCGGCCGCACCCGCCGTCCTACCGTCCGCATTCTGCCTGACGGAACAGTCTTCATCAAATCTCGCACACTAACACATGCGGCATCTTGGCAGATTGAGCCCAACAAGACGCAAGAACTCATGTTCAACCCCATGGAATTGGGACGGCGCGAGGCGTGGGCTTTTGCTTACGGGCTTCTCAATGGGGCAGTACGTGCGCCGTCAAGGTACGTGATCGCGCATCGTTCGGAGGCAACTCTACGCTCCATTAAGCATATGCTTGAACTCCGCTTCGGAGTTTCTGCGGATATTCGCGAAAGCCTCTCGACAGCGGAACATTTGTCAATTATTTCTGGCGGTAACCAACTCGTGATCGAGTTGGAAGAGCCCGCGCTGGAAGCTGCGCGCGCGGTGGGACTGATTGAATCTCAAGGGATTCGGCCAGACGTAAGCCCCTACCGCGCCGAGAAGATCGTCAAGATTGAGACGATCCCGTTCAAGTCGACCGCCACAATCGTCACGGGAAATCGTGATGATTACCCGTACCCTTTGACGGTGAACACGTTCGTGTTCGCCTCGGAGTTCGATGTCAATGACGCACTGACAGACTTGGCGGCGCACCCAACAATACTAACCGATCCGAGCGATCCGGCGAAACTTATTGAGCAGTCGCCAGTTCACTATGTAAGAGGAAGAAAAGTGAATGATTAACGTTCTTGTGCGGCGCAACACGCCGACTGCATCTCTCCCGGTCAAGGGCGACCCGCAGGCCGCAGGATACGACGTGTGTGCCGATCTCGGTCTGGGCGAAGTCCTCGCGTTGTGGCCGGGTAATCGGAAGCTCATCTCGACGGGGCTGTCGGCCGCGTTCGAGGCCGATCATTACATGCGGGTCGCGCCGCGCTCCGGCATGGCAAACAAGCACGGCATCGACGTACTGGCCGGCGTCATCGACGCCAGCTATCGCGGCGATATCGGAGTGATCTTGGTCAACCACGGCAGCACTCCGATCAACATCAAACACGGTGATCGCATCGCGCAGATCATCTTCGAGAAAAAGTCCGATGCCAATTTGATCGAGGTCGACAATCTGCCGACCTCCGACCGTGGCGCGGGCGGCTTCGGTTCAACGGGAGTCTGAGATGCCCTTCATCGTCCTGAACAATTTCGACGCCCGTGTGGTCACCCATTTGCAGAAAAATGGTCCGTTGACGCCGACGCAGATCGGCTGCGATTTCAAATTTAAAAATGACCCCGCTTCCCACGTGACCAAGCCGATTCGCCGGCTTCTCGCGCTGGGGCTGATCCGGAAGGAATCCACGAACAAGCGACTCGTCCAGTACCGCTGCATCAAGGTTCTTCCGCCGCTGATCATCGCCGAAGACCCGAAGGAAAAGGTCTACATCAAGAAGACCGAGATCGCGGACGATCCCTCGGTGCCGGGCAACAATCCAATGCTTCCGGACGCGCTCAAGCCGCCTGTCGGCATCACGCCGCAGATGCACCAGTTGCTCGGCAGGCTCGACAAGGTGTCGGGGGCTTTCTCTTGCATGACCGCCCTCCTGCTCTGGAACGTAAACACCCTGTTCGACGTGATCGCCTATGCTCAGTACACCTGACATCAACGCGGCGCTACGGCGCTACTACAAGCCGGCCGAATACGCGTTGATGTTCGAGGTCGCCAACACCACCGGTCACTCTGCGCGCCGGAGTGCCGACGCCATCGTCATGAATCTGTGGCCTTCGCGCGGTCTCCTGATCGAGGGGATCGAGGTCAAGGTGTCGCGATCTGACTGGCGGCGCGAATTGGGCAATCCGGCGAAGGCTGAGTTGATCGCCCAGTATTGCGACAAGTGGTGGATCGTGTCGCCGGACGACATCGTCCATGAACATGAGCTTCCGGCCCTGTGGGGCCACATGGTCGTGAACGAAAACGGCGCGATCCGGGTGAAGAAGCCCGCGCCCAAGAAGGACGGCGTCAAGCCGCTCGATCGCAACTTTGCAGCGGCAATGCTGCGCCGGGCTTCGGACGTGGATGCGGCGACGTTTGACGCGGCCGTAAGCATGCGCGCGGCCGAGTTGGAGAAGAGCTTCGAGGATCGCGTTCGGCGCGCCGTCGATCGCAAGACGATGGAAGCAGACCGGGCGCTCAAGACGCTGGCGAGGATCAAGGAAGCCGGGATCGACGTGGACAGCATCTGGGATGCCAAGGAACTCGCCGGGCAGATCAAGCTCGGGCAGCGCCTCGGCCGGGTTGGGTCGACGTTGAAGCATCAGATCGGGACGTTGAAGCGTGCGCTTGACGACCTGACGACCTTTCACGACGAGTTGGGAGTTGAATCATGATCGAGTTGATTGAAGGCCGCGCCAAGGTCTACCGCGTTGGTCACATGGCAGATTCGCAGGGCCTCTGGTACGACGCCGAAGGCTCCGCAACCGGCCTCATCCACACGCTGGACGGCGCGCAGGCGGCGGCGCTGCCCATGGGGCCGCATCCGTACTTCCGCGCGTTCCAGAGCCGCTGGATCAGCGTCACCGACTCGATGGCGAACCTGTGCAACTGGTTCAGCGTCAAGGATTGCCTCCAGTTGATCAACCGGGACTATAGCCTTCTGGAGATCGACACGGATCGCCATGCGCGCTTCCATTTCCCCGATCGCGGCTACAGCCACGAGGTCTATCGCATGGCCGACGTGATCAGGATTCGCACGCTCGATTTCTCCGAATGGCTGCGCGAGCGCGTCAGGTCCGAGCCCAATCAGGGCTACGGGAAGGCAACAGCGGCATGACCGAGCAGACACGCGCCGAGGCGCAGATCAGCGTCTACAAGGAACTGTACGGTCGGCCGGCGCTCTGCCGCAACCGTCTGCGCGACGAGGGTAAGGCCTATCCCAAGAGCGGCTGCGCCGTGTGTAAGAACGGCGGCTTGTTCGGCTGCCGTTACGAGAAGAACACGGTCTCGGACAATCCGGCTGCCAACCCCTGCGCTGAGATTCCAGCGGCCGAACTGAGCCCGCTGCGCGGCGTCGGTCTGGGCCTTCCGGAAATCGACCTGACCGGCATCACGTTCATCGTCGTCCCACCGGGCGGATACGTCCGCGACCCGGATAGCGGGAAATTCTATGTCGGCCCGGAATGTTGGGCAAAACTGAAAGGCGCACTTATATGATGACTCACGAGCAGATGATGGCGCTCCGCGCGCGCGGCGTCCGGATCGACAACATCTTCATTCCCGGTCTCGCCTCGATCGGCGGCAACTACGACAACGCCTTCGGCGATTTCATCGTCAACGTTGATCCCGATGATCAAATCGTAAGCGATCTTGCCATCGGCGTCGACGCGGACACAGACGACGCGACGATCGTCGCCCAGATCGAGCACTCGGCCGTCGCCGGCAAGCTTCCCGGCTGGATCGTCATGATCTCGTTCGAGCACGGCGGCGAGCAGATGACTTCCGAGGTCTACGTGACCACGAACATCTTCGAAGAGGTCGTCGACTTCCTTGAATCGGTGGCGGTCGTTCACACCACGGGACAGGCTTTCTTTGCCGAGACTGTCCAGTAATTCTTGACAACAGGAGATAGAATCAATGACTGCACCGCAGTTTCAGCGCAGCCTCGGTAAGGCCAAGACACGCGCCCGCGCTCTCGACGGGCAGGGATACAAGTTTCACGTGACGCGGCCGATCCGCGCCGCGCGCCCGGCAAACCTCGAAATGGACATTCAGATGTCGCCGATCACCGACGAGCAGGTGACCGTGTACAGCTTCGGCACCGCCGCCGACATGCAGAAGTTCGTCGAACAGTTCGGCGGTGACCCCCTGTGAGCGTGCCCGTCGAGCCGTCCGCGCTCGACGACGCATTGAGTTTGCTGGAGTACGAGGACGCGACGTGGGTCAGCTTCAAGCGCCGCATCGTCCTCTCCCACGACGGCACACCAACTTGGGCGCACGGCGTCTGGAACTTCATCTTCAATCTCGGCGTGTTCTGGGTAGAGGAAGAAGGTCCGGACTGCCTCATTGTGGCCGAGGGCTCGATCGAGGAATCCGACTGGTCCGTCTACCGGGCCGAAGATCGACTGGTGCGTTGGTTCGTGCGGCGCTATCGAGAGTGCACGCAGCGGATCAAGGACATCACAGAAACGGACAGGGATTTATGCTGAAACCTATGTACTTCGAACTGCCGGTGCCGGCCGAATGTCAGCCCGACGTTCAGCGGCTCGTTGCCATGGCGCACGCCGATGGCTTCGACCTGTCCGAGAACGATGCATTCGCCGTCTACCGTGAATACAGCCGCACCGCTCACGGCGTCGAATGGTGGCCGGAGCCGTTCGCCAACCCGTGCTTCGGGTTGGAGTCCGATTCCGAGGTCTTCTACGACGCCATGAGCGAGTTCTTGAAGTGGGAGGCTTGACGCCTCTCACGCGAACTCCACGTTCGCCATGCGGTCAACGTCCTTGGTGACGCGCGTGTGGCGATTGAGAAGGTGGCCGTAGACCTTCACCGTGAAAGCCAGATCGGCGTGACCGATCTGCGAGCGCAGCGACGGCCCGTCGTAGCCAGAGTCGATCAGCTTGGACGCGAAGTAGTGGCGCAGTGAGTGCGGCTTGCGCAGCGGGATTTTTGCACCCTTCATCAGCCGGTCGAGCGTCCGTTTGAAGTTGCGGTAGCTGGTCGGCCGACCTTCTTCCTCCCCATCCTCACCGCCGACGCAAGACGACACGTATTTGCCTGCGGCGCGCGCCTCGCAGAGCTTGAGCAGTTCGACGGCCTTGGGATGCAGGGCGACCACTCGAACAGCCTGCTTGGTCTTCGGCGGGCCGATGGTCATGTCTTTGAGCAGCGTCTGCCGAACGTCGACCGTCTTGGCCTCCAGATCGACATTGTCCCATTCGACCGCCAACGCCTCGCCGATGCGGAGGCCGGCGTAGACCATCAGCGTCAGGACGGCGAGGTCCTTGTGGTACTGGACCGGAAACCGGTTCGTGGTCGTGGCCTGCCTCTTGGCCTCGGCGACCAGCTTGCCGATCTGCTCATCGGAATAGATGTCGTCCTCGGTCACCATTGTGATGTTCGATTCCTCGGTGAGGACTCGGACGGCCTCGAATGGATTGACCTTCAATTCGGCGCGGTCAGTGATCAGCCACGCGAAGAGCATCTTGACAATCACCAGCGAGTTCTTGGCCTGCGCCCGCGAGCGCCGCGTGGCGATCAGGTGGTCGCGGTATTCACGAGCTTCCTTCTGCCCGATCTCACCGGCCATCTTCTCCCCGAACAGATCGACGAACGGCCGCAGCTTGTGCTCGTAGGAGTCGGCCGTGTGTGGACGCACCGGCTTGTGGTTTTCGCGGCCGATCCGGCAGGCCTGCACGAACAACGGAACCGCCGTCTTGATTTTGGTCGTGACCTCGGCCGTGCGCCCAACGATCCTGTCGACGATGTCACCGTTGAGTTCGCCGCTAGCGACCTTCATCGCCATCAGCGCTTCGACGTTGCCGCCGTTGAGGATCGCGGCTTTCTTCTGCCGGATCACTTCCACGATCGAGCCGTCGAAATCCTTGGCCTCGCGCTTGTCGCTGAACGACTTGTTCTTCCGGTGCCCGTTCTCGTCGCGGTATTTGACGCTGAAATATGGCCGGCCGTTTTTGGTGAATGGGGAAACTGTCATTCTGGACTCCGATTTGTCCAGATTTTCTATCAGAGATTGGATAGCTGCACAAGGCAGAAATGGCCTACTTTGGCCTACTCAAAATACCCGTGATACAAGCCATTGCATTTCCAGCGTTTTTCAGGCCGCCCCTTATTCGTAATGATGGGGTCAGGTGTTCGAGTCACCTAAGCGGCACCAGTTTTTCAAACCAATGGTCGAAGCGGCTTGGGTGCGCGGAAGTTGGCCCGAATTCCGGCCTTTTGCCTTTTGCCGGTCGGTCCAACGCCCAGAAACGCGCTGACAACCGCGCGGTCCGGCATTTTCAAATCTCAACAACAAATGATGGATATCGCATTTCTATTTTTTTGAAACAGGCGCCTGTTTTTTGGAACAGACGCTTGGGTCGCACATTTCCTGCCGATGGTTCCACGGACAGGAGGTTTTAAATTGCCAAGGCGTGTCGACAAGGAAAAGCTGGCAAGAGCGGACCGTGAGGCGAGGCTGGTGCTGGATGCCGAGCGCCACGCCAGGGACGCCAAGACAGCCCGCCTGAGGGAGCAGAGACTGCAGCAGGAGGCCTTGGCGGACAAGCCTCCGCCTGCGCGCCAACGGGAGCCGGTCAGGAAGCCGGCCCGGCGTGTGATCGAGGCGGACTGATCCGCGGAGGCCGCCCGCTTCGCCCCGAGGGCGCCGTCCGCGATGCCCCCCGCGTTGCCGCATGAGACAGTGGCCCAAAAGACCCGTATGCCATTGTCGGGACACCGGTTTTGGTATGAAATGTCAGGTGTCAGCATGGGAGGTCCAAATGCCCAACACTTTCAAGACCGGAGACGTCGTCAAGCTGAAGTCGGGAGGCCCGAAGATGACGGTCAGCGATGGCGCCGCTTCCGGCATGTATCTGTGCCACTGGTTCAATAAAGAGGGCGATGTGTGGACCCCTCAGCATGCCGGCTTCAAATCGGATCAGCTGGTAGCCGACGATCACTCGGCGTAATCCAGACGCGCCGGACGAAGTGCTTTGCCACTTCTCCTGCCGCCGCCAAGGCCCGGCATTGCGGCAAGCGCGTGATCGGCATCGGCGACCGACGGATTTCTCCGATCGCTGCGTTTAACGGTTGAAGCGTGACCCTGGCATTGGGCCATGGCATGCGCCAACCGGAGACGTGAAGCATGATACGCCGTTCGATCCTTGCCGCTGCCTTGAGCCTGCTGACCACCGCGGCTCTGGCCCAGACAGCGACAGAACCACCGGCCGCCACGCCACCCGCGGCCACATCCCCCGCGGCCACATCCCCTACTGCCCCATCCCGCACCGCCAAGTCCGACATCACGCTGGCCAAGTTCCAGAAGCGGCGGGAGAAGGCGATCATGGCCGCCGACACGGACGGCGACGGCAAGATCAGCCTCTTGGAGTGGGAGGCCTTCCGGGCCAAACGCAACGTCAAGGGCGATCCCGCCAAATCCTTCGCGCGCATCGATTCCAATCATGACGGCTTCATCGACCGGGCCGAGCTCGATGCGTTGTTCGCCAAGCGCTTCGCCAGGCTGGACAAGAATGGCGACGGCATTCTAACGGCCGACGAGAGGCCGGGCCACAAATCCGCTCCCAAGCCGGAGCAATGACCAAGAGGCTATGACGCGTGATGGACATCGGGAGTGCGCCAGCCGATGAGCGCCGACCCGGACGAGGAGTTGGTTCGCCGCGTCGGTACCGGCGAGCCGGAGGCGGTGCGGTTGCTGGTCGCGCGCAAGCTGCCGCGCATCCTTTCGCTGGCCGTGCGCATGCTGGGCGACGCGGCGGAGGCCGAGGATGTCGCGCAGGAAACCTTCATGCGCATCTGGCGTCATGCATCGGGCTGGCGGCGCGGCAATGCACGCTTCGACAGCTGGATCCACCGCGTCACGCTCAACCTCTGCTACGACCGGCTGCGCCGGCGCCGCGAATGGGTGACCGACGCGGTGCCGGACATTGTCGATCCCGCCCCGCTTCCCGATGCCCGCGAAGAGCCGCATCGGGTCGAGCAGGCCTTGCAGGCAATCGCACCACGCCAGCGCGAGGCGATCATCCTGGTCTACTATCAGGAGATGTCCAACATAGAGGCGGCCGCGACCCTGGAGATCAGTGTCGATGCCTTGGAGAGCCTGCTGTCGCGCGGCCGGCGGGCGCTGCATACGATCCTGGCCAGGGATGGTGCCCATGACTGAGAAAGGCGCGATCATGATGCGAAGAATTCACCGTACCTCGCGAGCGTCCGGTGGCCAGGTCCCGGGAATCCAACCGCCCGGACACGCGGCGCCAATCGGCAAAGGATGGACTGATGTCTGATGGGTCGAGGAACGAACCCGCAATGGATGCCGAGCGCTTTGCGGCTCTGGCGGCGGCCTATGGCGGCGATCTGCGGCGGTGGCCGCAGGCCGATCGCAGGGCCGGAGCGATGTTCGCCGCGAGCGAGATGGGCGCGGTCATATTGGGCCACGCCGGGAAACTCGACGCCTTGCTCGACAGCTATGCCGTCAAGGCGCCCGGCGCGGCGCTGCACGGCAGCATCCTGCGCACCGCCGAGCGGCACCTTGTCAAGCGCCGGCGCCAACTGGTCTGGTGGCTGGGTTTGGGCCTTGCCGGCATTGGCCTGGCGGGCGCGGTGGCCGGGTTGGCCCTGGTGACCATCGTTACTCCAGAGGTTCCGTCCGACCATTATGTGCTCGATGCCAATGCGACGGCGTTCGGCGATGCCGGGCCCGACGGCGAAACAGTCGGGGAGGACCTATGAGCACGGGCCGTAAGCTCATCATCGCGTCGGTGGCGCTGAATGTCTTCCTGGCCGGGGCGCTTGCCGGCGGGGCCGTCTGGGTAAGAAGCGGCAAGCAGGGCCAGGGCTATTCGCTGGAGGCGGCCGGCGGCCGTCTTCCCGACCAGCAGCGCATGCTGTTCCGCAAGGCATTGCGCGAGGTTCGCCGCGAGTCGCGCGACATCATCCTCGACGGCCAGCAGGCCAGGCGCGAGGCGGCGGATCTGTTGCGGCAGCCCGTCCTCGACACGGCGGCGCTGTCGGCGGCCCTTGAACGGGCCCGCAATGCCGACATCACCCTGCGCACGCGGCTGGAGCAGCGCATCACCGAGTTCGCGGCTGCAGGCTCCGCCGAGGCGCGCGCCGTGCTGGCGGACGGGCTGGCCAGGCGCGCCGGGCCGCAGCCGAAGGCGGAGCCAAAAAAATCACCGTGACGGCCGACGGAAAGCGCCCGCAGGGCCGTTTAACCGGGAGAAGGGCAGACCTGCCGGCCCCATCGGTACGAACAGGTTTTCATTCTCGGACAACATTCGGAGTAACGTCATGAACCGTCTGACACAGTATGCGGCAGCAGCCGTCCTCGCCTTGACCGGAACCGCGGCAACCGTCGCGACCTCCGCCGCCATGCCGATGGTGGCGCAACCGGCCGCGCCGGCGCTGATCGAGCATGTGGCCTGGGGTTGCGGACCCGGCTGGCATCCCAATCCCTGGGGGCGCTGCGTTCCCAACCGTGTCGTGGTGTATCCGCGCTACCGCTATTGGCACGGCCCGGCCTATTACGGCTGGCATCCGCACCGCCACTGGCACCGCTGGCATCGCTGGTAAGCGTGCGGGAGGGCCGGGCGGCACCCGCCCGCCCGGTCGCCTGTCCCCGGTTTGAGCCGGGGAACAGCCCAATCGGGCGTCGCGCGCCTCGCGTGAGATCCAATCATGGAGCGCTGACATGGCCGTCGCGACCAAAAGGCCCATGGCGCCAGGTCCCGCCCTGCCGAATCCCGCCCTGATCGCCT
>NZ_RZSJ01000029.1:0-21629 GCF_003998025.1 Mesorhizobium sp. M8A.F.Ca.ET.021.01.1.1 | reverse complement strand
GGCCCGGATAGGTATTGGTGATCTCGATTTCGATCGCGGCCTCGGCCGCGATCGAAGCGGCGTCCTCGGCGATGCGCGCCGCGGTAATGCGCAGCCTGTCGAGAATGCCGGCGGCATCGTCGGCGGCAACGTTGCGGATCTCGAAATCGACCTGGCACAGGTTGGGCACGATGTTGAGCGCGACGCCGGCATTGATCTTGCCGACATGCACCGTCGTGTAGGGAATGTCGTAGTCGCCGTCGCGGGCGCCGTCACGGGCCAGCCGCTCCTGTTCGTCACGCAAGGCGCGCACGAAATCGCAGCCGAGATGGATGGCATTGAGCGCCAGCGGGGCGAGCGCCGAATGGCCTTCGCGTCCCCTGCAGATGGCGCGAGCGGCAAGCTTGCCCTTGTGCCCGGTCGCCACCCGCATGTTGGTCGGCTCGCCGACGATGCACAGCAGCGGGCGTTGCGGCGCCGCGCTCAGCACTTCGATCAGGTCGCGCACGCCCAGGCAGCCGACTTCCTCGTCATAGGAGAGCGCCAGATGCAGCGGCGTCCGAAGCGCCATCTTGGAGGCCTTGACGCAGGCCGCGAGCGCGCAGGCCACAAAACCCTTCATGTCCGCAGCGCCGCGTCCATAAAGCTTGCCGTCATGCTCGGTCATTTCGAACGGCGGCAGCGTCCAGTTCTGGCCGTCGACGGGAACGACGTCGGTGTGGCCCGACAGCATGACACCGGGCCGGTCGGCCGGGCCGATGGTGGCAAAGAGGTTGGCCTTGTGTCCGTCCGCGCTGCGGACGATCTGGCAGGCAACGCCGTTCGCTTCGAGCAAGTCGGTCACATAGCCGATCAGGTCGAGGTTCGAGTCGCGGCTCACCGTCGGGAATGCAATCAGCCTTTCGAGTATCCTGATACTGTCCATGTTCCAGTCTCGCTGTGAGGTCCTGGCTGTCTAGCACCATGCCGCCAATGCCCTGAAGTCGCATTTCACTCAGCCCCGGTTCAACACAGACTAATCCGCGCCGGCGCGCGATTAGGCGCGTCCTAATCGGCGCAGAAGAAATCCGTAGTTTTCCCGCGCCGGCTCCAATCTATGAGTAGTCTCGGCGAGACCGGCGGTGCCGGGCCTGCACGGAGGAAGCACCATGCGCGACCCACGCTACGACATCCTGTTCGAGCCGATGAAGATAGGTCCGGTAACGGCCAAGAACCGCTTCTATCAGGTTCCGCATTGCAATGGCGGCGGCTATCGAGATCCGTCGGCCGCGGCCGAGATGCGCCGCATCAAGTCGGAAGGCGGATGGGGCGTCATCTTCACCGAGCAGACGGAGATGCACCACACTTCCGAGATCACGCCCTTCATCGAATTGCGGCTATGGGACGACGCCGACATTCCCGCCTTGGCCAAGATGGCGAGAGCCATGCACGAACACGGCGCGCTGGCCGGCATCCAGCTCGCCTATTCCGGGATCAACGGTCCCAACCTCTACACCAAGGAGGTGCCGCGAGGGCCGTCGGCCCTGCCGATCCGCACCTTCACCAACGATCCGGTGCAGGCACGCGCCATGGACAGAGAGGATATCCGCGACCTGCGTCGCTGGCACCGCAATGCCTTCAAACGCGCGAAGCAGGCGGGTTTCGACCTGGTATGCCTCTATGGCGCGCACGGTTTCGGCATCATCCAGCATTTCCTGTCGACGGCCACCAACCAGCGCGGCGACGAATATGGCGGCTCGCTGGAAAACCGTTCGCGGCTGATGCGCGAGCTGATCGAGGAAGGGCGCGACGCGATCGGCGACACCTGCGGCCTGACGCTCAGGCTGTCGCTGGATGAGATGATCGGCGAGCTCGGCTTCGCCAATTCGGAAGTCCGCGACATGATCGAGATGCATGCCGACCTGCCTGATCTGTGGGATCTCGCGCACGGCGCCTGGGAGGATTGCTCCGGCCCGTCGCGCTTCAAGGACGAGGCGGCGCAGGAAAACCTGGTGTCGGGCATCAAGAAGCTGACCTCGAAGCCGGTCGTCGGCGTCGGCCGCTTCACCTCGCCCGACGTGATGGTGAGAATGATCAGGTCAGGCACGCTCGACTTCATCGGTTGCGCCCGCCCGTCGATCGCCGATCCCTTCCTGCCGAGGAAGGTCGAGGAGGGCCGCATCGAGGACATCCGCGAATGCATTGGCTGCAACATCTGCATCACCGGCGACATGACCATGTCGATCTCGCGCTGCACGCAAAACCCGACCTTCATGGAGGAATGGCGCAAGGGTTGGCATCCGGAGCGCATGCAGGCCAAGGGCGACAGCGACAGCGTGCTGATCGTCGGCGCCGGGCCTGCCGGACTGGAGGCCGCGCGTGCGCTCGGCCTGCGCGGTTACAAGGTGGCCATCGCGG
This sequence comes from Mesorhizobium sp. M8A.F.Ca.ET.021.01.1.1, assembly GCF_003998025.1. Taxonomy (NCBI): domain Bacteria; kingdom Pseudomonadati; phylum Pseudomonadota; class Alphaproteobacteria; order Hyphomicrobiales; family Phyllobacteriaceae; genus Mesorhizobium; species Mesorhizobium sp. M8A.F.Ca.ET.021.01.1.1. The sequence continues at coordinate 19,253 of NZ_RZSJ01000029.1, read as the reverse complement.
AAGCAGGTACCGAGCTTGGCGGGCGCGTGGCGCGCGAAAGCAAACTTCCGGGCCTGTCGGCCTGGGGCAGGGTGCGCGACTATCGGCAGTATCAGCTCGGCCAGATGCCTGATGTCGACATCTATTTCGAAAGCCAACTGACGGCGGATGACATCCTGTCCTTCGGCTTCCAGAACATCGCCATCGCCACCGGATCGACGTGGCGCCGCGATGGCGTCGCGCGTGCCCATATCGTGCCGATGCCGATCGACGGCGCGATGCCGGTCTACACGCCTGACGATCTGATGGACGGCAAGGTCCCTTCCGGCAAGGTCGTGCTGTTCGACGACGACCACTACTACATGGGCGGCGTACTCGCTGAGCTGATGGCCCGTCAGGGAACGAAGGTGACCTTGGTGACGCCATCGGCCTATGTCTCGGACTGGACCCGCAACACGTTGGAGCAGGGGGCCATTCACCGCCGCCTGGCGGAGCTCGGGGTCGATGTCGTGCTCAACAGGAGCGTCGTGAGTGTCGCTTCTGGCGGTGTCGTGACGGCTTGCGTCTACACCGGCGCAACGCAGAATCTGGCGGCGGACGCCGTCGTCCTGGTCACCTCTCGCAATCAGGACGACGCCGTTTGGCGCGATCTCAAGGTCCGGGAAAACGAGTGGGCCGACAATGGCATCCGTTCGGTCAAGGTCATCGGCGACGCCGAAGCACCGGGGCCCATCGCATGGGCAACCTATGCCGGCCACCGCTTCGCCCGCGAGCTGGACGAACCCGACATCGGCGACGCATTGCCGTTTCGGCGGGAAGTCACGGCGCTGGCGGCGGGATAGATCGTACGGCACGGATCGCAGGAGCGTCGCGCTGCTTGATCGCGCGGCAGATATCAGACCGCCCGTCCTTCCTTGTCGAAGAAATGCAGATGTCCGGATTCGGCCCGCAGGCCGACCTCGGCGCCGGTTTCGGGCGCCGGTCCTTGATTGTGGATGACGAGGCAGGTCTGCCCCCCATCCAGCGCGACATGGAGCAGCGTGACGGCGCCGGTATATTCCGCCAGCCCTACCTTGCCGCGCAACGTGCTGTTCGAGGGCTGGCCCAGCGACAGGTGCTCGGGTCGAATGCCGACCGACGTGGCCGTCGCGGGGACCGACGCGCCAAGCGCGATCGGCTGTCCGTCGGCAAGTGGCAGGATGTTCATCTTGGGGCTGCCGATGAACTGAGCGACGAAGATGGTCCGCGGGCTGTCGTAGAGGTCGCGGGGCGAGCCGACCTGTTCGATCCTGCCGTCGCGCAACACCACGATCTTGTCGGCAAGCGTCATGGCCTCGATCTGGTCGTGGGTCACATAGATCATCGTCGTCGACAGGCGTTGGTGCAACGCCGCGATCTCGGAGCGCATGTGGACACGCAGTTCGGCATCGAGGTTCGAGAGCGGCTCGTCGAAAAGGAAGACGTCCGGATTGCCGACGATGGCCCGGCCGATGGCCACGCGCTGACGCTGTCCGCCCGACAACTGACGCGGAAAGCGGTCGAGCAACGGTTCGAGCTTCAGCGTCGCGGCGGCTTCCGAAACACGGCGGGCGCGTTCGCTGGCCGGCACCTTGCGGACCTTGAGGCCGAAACCCATGTTGTCGCGGACCGTCAGATGCGGATAAAGCGCGTAGGACTGGAACACCATGGCCACGCCGCGCTTGGCCGCCGGCACCTCGTTGACCAGGCGGCCGCCTATGTGGAGTTCGCCGTCGCTGATGTGCTCGAGGCCGGAGATCAGCCGCAGCAGCGTCGACTTTCCGCATCCCGACGGACCGACGAAGACCACGAACTCGCCATCCTCGATCTCGAGATCGACGCCGCGGATGACCTCGACGGTGCCGAAATTCTTGCGGATGTCCTTGAGCAGAACCTTTGTCATGACGTCCCTTATCCCTTGACGCCGGAGAGGGCGAAGCTCTCGATGATCTGGCGCTGGGCGATCAGATAGATGATGAGGATGGGAACCACCGCCAGGCTCGTCGCCGCCAGTTGCAGGTTCCACAGGGGCAGGCCGTAGCTGTCGTTGAAATTTGACAGCGCCAGCGGCAGCGTGAACTTCTCCAGCGAACTGAGGAAGATCAGCGGTTCGAGGAACAGGTTCCACGAATGCAGGAAAGTGATGATCGCGACCGCGGCAAGCGCCGGCCGCGACATGGGCAGCGCGATCTTCAACCAGACGCCGAAGCGCGATAGTCCATCCATCTTGCCGGCATCCTCGAGTTCCTTGGGCAGCGCCAGAAAGAACTGGCGCATCAGGAACGTCGCCACCACGCCCTGCGGGCCGAAGACCGGCAGCAGGATGAGCGGCCAGTGCGTGTCGATCAGGCCCATGGCGCGGATCAGGAAGAAGTTCGGGATGATGGTGACCTCTTCCGGCACCATCAGCGCCATCACCAGGAACAGCATCAAAAGGCCCGCACCCGCAAAACGGATGCGCGCCAGCGCATAGCCCGCCAGCGAGGCGATGAACAGGGTCAACGCCGTCACCGTCGCGGCAATGTAGAGCGAGTTGAAATACTGCCGCGCGAAGGGCTGATAGGTGAACACTTCCACAAAATTCTCGAAGCGCCAGACGCGCGGGATCAAGGTCGGCGTGCCGAAGATTTCGGTGGTGCTCTTGAAGCCACCGGAAATCATCCACAGGAACGGGAACACGAAGGGCACCGCCAGCAGCAGCAGGGCCACGGTCCAGCAGATACGATAGAGGATTTCGGTCCGGCGCGCGGTCACTCCATATCCCTCCGCCGCAGCATCACCTGCACCAGGGTCAGCGCCATGACGATGACAAACATGATCAGCGCCAGTGCGGCCGCGTAGCCGACGTTGAAGAATTTGAAGCCCTGCTGGTAGATGTAGAACGCCAGTACCAGCGTGCCGTTTTCCGGGCCGCCGCCGGTCATCTGGTAGATGTGGTCGAACACCTTGAACGACCCGATCGTCGTCAGAACCATGATGACGAGCGTCGTTGGCGCAAGCAGCGGCCAGGTGATCATGCGGAAGACCTGCCAGCGCGAAGCGCCTTCCAGCGTCGCCGCTTCCTCGTAGTCGCGCGGTATCGACTGCAGCGCCGCGATGTAGAGGATCATGTTGAGCCCGACCATCTTGATGACGCGGGTGACGATGACCGCCGCCATCGCCCAGTTGGGCTCGCGCAGCCAGTTCGGACCGTTTATGCCGATCCAGGCCAGCATCTGGTTCACGGCGCCGCCTTCACCTTGCAGCATGAATTTCCAGACGATCGCCCAAGCAATCGCCGACGTGACCACCGGCGCGAAGAATACCGTGCGAAAGAAGACGACGCCGAAGAACGGCCGCGACAGCGCCAGCGCAAGCGAGAGCGCCAATGCCATGTTCAGGGGCACGAGCCCCAGCGCGAAGATCACGGAATTGCGCACGACATGCCAGAAGTCGGGGTTCTCCAGCAGGACGTTGTGGAAATTGCGGAGCCCGACGAACGTCGCCTGTTGGCTGAGCAGGTTCCACTCGGTCGTCGAATAGTAGAAAATGGCGACCAGCGGGCCGAGGAAGAAGATCAGGAAGCCGATCAGCGTCGGGCTGACGAACAGCCACGCTTCCAGCATTTCCCTGGTCTTCAAGGTCAGCCACGGCGCGCCCGCAGCGCGCGCCGCATTGTCCCGGAATGCCTTGCCGGCCACGAAGCGGAGCCCCTGTCAGAGCAGCGGCTGGATGGCTGCGCAGACGCCCTTCAGCGCCTCTTCGACATTGGCGTCGGCCCGCCACAATGCGTCGACGCGCGGCGCCATCGCCGCGAAGATCTGCGGCACATGCTCATGCGAGGGATGGACGCGGCCGTTGACGATCGCGGCGGCCACGCTCTTCATCTGTTCCGGCGGGATCAGCTTGTTGGAATTGACAAAGGCGTCGCTCTCCAGAACGCTCTTGCGGGCCGGCGGGAAGAACTGCGCCATGACAGCCACATTGTCCTTGCTGGTCATCTCGGCGACCAACTGGGCGGCGAGCTCCGTGTTCTTGCCCGATGCAAAGATGGTCAGCGCGGCCTGGCCGATGACCGGAGCCTCGCCGGCCGGTCCCGAAGGCAGCGGAGCAATGCCCCATTTGAAACCCGCCTCGGGCATCTTCGAGGCCCGTGAGATCTGGTTCACGGTCATCGCCGAATTGCCGGAGAAATAGTCGCCCTGTTCCCCCGGCGGCACGATCGACTTGTCCTTGAACACCATGTCGTGGAGCTGCTTGACGGCGGCCACCGCTTCCGGCTTGTCCAGGCCGCACTGGCCGTTGGCCCACAGATCGCCGCCATAGGCGCGCACGGGTGGCAGCAAGGCGTGCGTCATGCGCGATGCATAGCCTTCGCCGTCCTTGAACTCGAAGCCCCATTTGCCGGGATTGGCGTCGGTGACCTGCTTGGCGACCTCCTGGAATTTTTGCATGTTCCACTCGCCTTTCGCGGCAAGCTGGTTGGGGTCTTCGAGACCCGCTTTGTCGAACATGTCCTTGTTGTAGTAAATCAGGAAAGGCGAGGTCGAGAACGGCATGCCGTAGACCTTGCCGTCCTTTTGCCAGAGCGCCATCGCCGGCTCGGAGAAATCCTCGAAATTGTATCCCTCGGTCGCCTTCAGCGTCGGGCCGATGTCCATGAGTAGGCCGGCGTTCTCGAACGCCGGTGCGGCATCTTCCATCATCCAGGCGATATCGGGGGCGTTACCGCCGGCGACCTGGAAGGTGAGCTTCTGCGTATAGTCGGCGACCGGAACGGTCTCGAACTTCACCGTGACGCCCGGGTGCTTGGCGATGAAACCCGCGGCGATGCCGTTCAGCATCTTGAGATGGGCCTCGTTGCCGGTCCACACCGTCATCCGGAGTTCCTGGGCCATCGACTGTGCCGATAGGGCGCACAGCGCCACGGCCGATAGTGCGAGCTTGATTGCGGTCTTCATGATTTCCTCCCGAAACGCTGATGGTCACTCAACAACTGTGGGCGCGATATCAATGGCCTGGCCGGCGGCGTGTGGTCATGCTGCCGCTCCTGGCAAGGCACCGGGCGCGTCACCGATCGTCCAACCGCCATCGACGGGGATGTCGGCACCGGTGATGTAGCGGGCCGCATCGCTGCACAGGAAAACGAACGCGCCGACGACGTCATCGGGCTGGCCGTGGCGTCCGGCGGGAATCTTCGCCGCAACCGCCTGGCGGAAAGCGGCGTCCCGGTAACGCTCGGCGGTCGCATCCGTCTCGATCGCGCCGGGCGATACCACATTCATGGTGACGCCATGCGGTGCGACGTCACGCGCCATGGCGCGCACCGCCGTCAGCTGCGCGGCCTTCAGCGATGCATAGACGATCGTTTCGGCGCGCGGGCGCCTCGCCATCACGCTGCCGGTCGCCACCACGCGCCCCCATCCGCGCTTTGCCATGGCTGGAACCAGCCGCGTGGCCAAGGTGAGCAGGGCCGTGAAGTTGGCCGCGACATGTGCCTGGATATGCGCTTCGTCGACTTCGTCCCAGGCACGGCGCCGCTCGATCGCGCCGTTCGAGACCAGGATGTCGATGGCGCCGTCGCCGACTTCGTCCGCGAAGGCCGACATTGCCCTGCTGTCGGTGAAATCGGCCTCGTGCACAACGGTGCCGGGACCGATGGCCGCAGCCGTGTCGCGCGCGCCAGCGGCGTCGCCGAAATGGTGCAGCGCGACCGTGGCCCCCTGCTGGGCAAGGGCGATCGCAACCGCGCGCCCGATACCGGAGCTGGCGCCGGTGACCAGCGCCCGACGGCCGGCAATGGAAAAACGGTCCTGGCTCACGGCGACGGCTCCCCGAGCTTGTCGGCGACCTCGAACGAAGCGATGTCGGCCGCGTCGAAGTGTTCGTGAATGCGCCGGTCCGCGAGGTCGGTGTCGCCCGCCGCGATCGCGTCGTGGATCGCCTGGTGCCGTTCGACGGTGGCGCGCCAATCCGCCTCGCTGCGATTGGAGCGCCGCGAGAACAGCTCCGAAACCTCCCGTTGGACCGAACGCATCCCTTCCATCTGGATGCGGATCATGGAATTTCCAGTGGCTGTCGCGAGGCCGAGGTGGAACATGATGTCGGCCTGCGTGAAATCACCCGGCTTGCCAATGCCGGCCCGCATGTCGAGCAAAGCCTGGCGCATCAGGTCCAGCCCCCGCGGATCGCGGCGCTCGGCGGCAAGCCGGGCGATGCCGACCTCGATGACCCGGCGCATCTCGTTGGCTTCCTGAAGCCGCGTCAGGCTTGAACGGACGGCATAGGCATAGATGCGGTCCATAGGCTCGCCACTGAGCGCCTTGGCGCGCGCGACCTTGCCTTGCTGCGTCGACACCAGGCCCGCGCTGGTCAGCTGGCGCAGCGCCTCGCGTGCAATCGGCTTGGAGACGCCGAACTCCCGGGCGATCTCGCCTTCCGGCGGCAACGCCTCGCCAGGGGCGATGCGCCCGTCGAACAGCGCCGCTGCGATTGCATCTGAGACCCCATCCGCGAGGCGTGATGGGCTCGCGGGCTTCACGGCGAAAATCGATTTGCGTGCTGCTTCTGTGGCCATTCGGGATCCTCTTTTGGCTGCCTAGCACGATTGTCCCAAACATAGCAACTAAGTTTTCTGGTTGCTAAGTTTATAAGTGAGCGTTATGACGAGCCATCCGCAGGGACGAGGGAAGTCTGGTATCGATGCGCATGAGCGATCCAACCGTGGCCGGGCCGCTGAAGATTGCCGAGGTGATAGCCCATCCCCTCAGTCAGACGCTGCCCAGGCCGACGGTCACGTCATGGGGCGTCTACGAAAAGGTGTCGCTGGTTCTGGTCGAAGTGCGCACCACCGACGGCATTGGCGGGGTCGGCGAAACCCTGGCGCGATTTTCACCCAAGGCCTATGTCGAGTTGATCGAAAGTTCACTCAGGCCGCGCCTGCTCGGCCAGGACGCTCGCAACATCGGCGCCTTGTGGCAGTCGATGCGCCGCGCTTTGTCGGGCAGGGCAGGCGGTATGCTGATCGAGGCCATCGCCGGCGTCGATATCGCGCTATGGGATATACTGGGCAAGGCAACCGGACAGCCGATCGCCAAACTTCTTGGCGGCGTCGGACGTGATCGCATCGACGTCTACGCGGCGGCCGTCAACTGGGTCGACGACAAAGCCGCCGACGCTGAACTCGACCGCTACGTCGCCGAGGGTTTTACACGCATCAAGGTCAAGATGGCACGCCCTGTGCGGGACGCCTGCAAGCGCATCGAGCGCATCCGCAAGCGGGCCGGAGACGCGATCGGGCTCTGTGTCGATGCGAACTGGGCCTACAATCTGGACGAGGCCGTAGAGGTCGGCTGCGCGCTTTCGGCAAATGGCTATTTCTGGTTCGAGGAGCCGCTGCAGCCGGAGAACGAGCAGGGCTATGAGGAATTGCGTCGGCGCTGCGACGTACCGCTGGCCGGGGGCGAGAGCAATTTCACCCTCGACCAGGCGCAACGCCTGATCGCCAACCGCACGCTATCGGTGCTGCAGCCGGACGTGGCGCGCGCCGGCGGCATCTCCGAGACGCGCCGCATGGCCGAATACGCCGCCGCGCATGACGTCCGCTACGCTCCGCATATCGGCATGTCCGGCATCGTCTGCGAGACCGCAAGCGTCCACCTGGCAGCCGCTATGCCGAACTTCGGCGTGATGGAATGCGAGTGTGATGTCAGCCCGTTCAAGACGCATCTGGCCGATCTCGCGCCCGGCTGCGTCAGGCAGAAGAACGGCACGCTCGATGTCCCGCAAAAACCCGGGCTCGGCATCGAAATCGATTGGAAAGCCGTCAAGAAACTGAAAGCCGAATGAGGCCGAAGACCAGATGAAGAACCAGACTCCAGACCAGACCGGCGACCTGACCGAGGCGATGCGCTTGGCGCTGCTGCGCGCGGACCCCGCGCTCAGCCGTTTCGATCCGCTGCCGCGGATATTGTCGTTCGACAATTTCGCGCGCGGTCATTGCGGCTGGTCGCAGCTTGTCGGCAACTACGAGGACGATCTCGACACCATGCTGCCGGGCTACGCGCAGCACACCAGCGCGATGCTGTCGACGCTCGCCCACTGGGACGCGGGCTCGCATGGCGGGATGGATTCGTCCTATGCCCTCAAGATCGCGACGCGACCGGTGGCGGGCGCCCGCAACGTCGCCATCAAACGCCACACATTCCGCAAACGCGGGCCGATCCGTTTCGAAATTTATTTTACCTTCAAGCCGGAGGCCAACACGCTGAAGCTGTCCGAAACCGACGTGCGCTCCGTCGGCCTCCTCTTCGATCTGCAGGGCGGGGACCAGGACGGCAACAACGATCGCGTCATGCCGCATCTGCGCTTCTTGAACGCGCTCGACGGCCAGCATCTGCAGAAATGGCAGTACAAGCGCGAGACCGAAAGGATCACCCCGATCGGCACCGACAACAAGACGATCAGCCACTACCATCTGTCGCCGGAGGGCTGGGTCGATCTTCCCGGCGGATCGCAGCGTCTGTGCTACAACGAAATCCCCACCAAGGTGAACTGGACGTATTTGTGCTTCGATTTCGATCTGGCGACGATGACGGCGCTCGGGCTCAGGTGCAACGATCGCAGCTTTGATCTCTCGGGCTTCGATTCGATCCGCATCCCGGCGATGAAGAACCTGTGGTGCATGCTCAACTTCGGCCTTTTCGCCGAAACCGACGTCGCCAAACGAGCCTTCCTCTACGTCGATTCCATCTGCATCTCGGGAGATTTCTGATGCTGCCCGAGAACATCACCGCGGTCGTCTCCCGCAACGAACGCTGGCGTGGCGAAGCCGCCAGCGAGCCCTACGAGGCGGGATGGGCGCGCGAGGCGATCTTCTTCGTGCGGGCGCTCAAGCAACCCGTCGGCCCCATCGCCACGGCATGGGTCGAGGTCTCGCCGGACGGCATGCACTGGCTGCGCGAGGGCACCGAGTTTCCGATGCCAAAGGAGCGCGACGCCGTGGCGATGGCGCGGCTAGCCCATTTCGGCAACTGGCTGCGCGTCGCGGCAAGGTTCGACAGCGGCGCCGAATGTACAGTGCTGGTGACGCTGCACCTGAAGGCCTGAACCGGCTCGCGCCAACGTCACAGGCCTCGCCTACGGCTGGCCATCCCTCTTTCGATCTCATGGAGAAATCATGATCGACGCATACGCCACATTTGCCCCGGACAGCTTTGCCGGCAAGACTGTGCTGGTGACCGGTGCCGCAAGCGGCATGGGTTTCGAAACCGCCCGTGCATTCCTCTCCAAGGGGGCCGAGGTCGTGATGTGCGACCGTGATGCGGACGGCCTTGCAAGGCGCCATGAAGAGCTGGGCGGGATGGCCGGGACGCCGCACAAGGTGGTGGCCGACATGGGTGATCCCGACAGCATCGGGCGCATGTTCGACTATTGCGATGCCAGGCTGGCGCGGCTCGACAATGTCGTCACCTGTGCCGCGATTATCACCGCCAAGCGAATCCCCGACCAGGATTGGGCGCACTGGCAGCGCGTGCTGGGCGTCAACTTGCTGGGCACCTTCTTCACGGTCCAAGGCGCGGTGCAGCGCATGCAGGGCAGCGGCGGGGGAAACATCGTCTGCGTGGCATCGGACGCCGGCGTGCATGGCGGTGGCGGCCTTATCGCCGACACGGCCTATGCGGCCTCGAAGGCCGGCACGCTGTCGCTGGTGAAGTCGGTCGCGCGCGAACTGGCGGGAAAGGCGGTGCGCATCAACGCCCTCAATCCGGGGCCGACCGATTCGCCGATGCATTCCCACATCGACCCGGCCCTCAAGGACCGCATCGCAGCCAATCTGCCCATACGCCGCATGGGCCGGCCCGACGACATGGCCGCCGCGATCCTGTTCCTGTGCTCCGACGCCGCGAGCTTCGTCTATGGCGCGGCGCTCGACGTCGATGGCGGTTCGATGTTCCGCTGACCGGCGGGGCAGCCGCCCTGCGACGCTCGCTGACCCTCGCCGCCATAGAGCGTTCAGTCGGTCGGACGGTCCGCGGCCGAACGCCGTCCATCGATCCACAAGGCAAGCAAGGTGCAGGCCGCGCCCGAAAGCAGGTAGGCGCCCGCGGCGATGAGGCCGAAATTGCCGGCCAAAAGCAATGCCGCGAGTGGCGCGAAGCCGGCGCCGAACATCCAGGCGAGATCCGAGGTTATCGCCGAACCGGTATAGCGATGCTGTCGCGAAAAGCTCGATGCGACGACACCCGACGATTGCCCGAAGCTCAGCCCCAGCAGGATGAAGCCCAGCACCATGAACAGGGCCTCGCCAACGGTGCCGCCATCCAGCAGCTGCGGGGCAAAGCCGCTGAACGTCGCGATGGCGATCGCCGAACCGCCGAGCAGCGCGCGGCGTCCGACACGATCGGCGAGCGGGCCTGACGCGACGATGGCGGCGATGCCGAACAGCGCGCTCACCGCCTCGATCGCCAGGAAGCGCGCCGGCCCCTCATTGGTGAACAGGAACACCCAGGAGAGCGGAAACACCGTCACCATGTGGAACAGGGCGAAACTCGCCAGCGGCGCGAAGGCGCCGATAACGACATTGCGGCCCTCGGCCCTGATCGTGTCCCTTATGCGCGTCGGCTGGAGGTCGCCGCTCTCGTACAGTTTCGAGAATTCGGGCGTCACCACAATGCGCAGCCTGGCGAACAGGGCCACGACATTGATGGCGAACGCGACGAAGAAGGGATAGCGCCAACCCCAGGCAAGAAAGTCGTCGGCCGACAGGTTGGCGACGAAGAAGGCGAAGAGAGCGCTGGCCACGATGAGGCCGATCGGAGCCCCCAGTTGCGGGATCATGGCATAGAAGCCGCGCCGGTTCCGTGGCGCGTTCAGCGCCAGCAGCGAGGGCAGGCCGTCCCACGTCCCGCCGAGCGCCACGCCCTGCCCGATGCGGGCCAGTGCCAAAAGCCAGATCGCGAGCGCGCCGATATCGCCATAGGCGGGAAGGAACGCGATGGCGACGGTCGAGGTGCCGAGCAGGAACAGCGCGATCGTCAATTTCGCACCGCGACCGTAGGCGCGATCGACCGCCATGAACAGGACGGAGCCGAAGGGACGGGCGATGAAGGCCAGCGCGAAGATGGCGAAGGAGTAGAGCGTTCCGACGAGCGGATCATGCGTCGGAAACACCAGCTTGGGGAACACGATGACGGACGCGATCGCATAGACGAAGAAGTCGAAGAATTCCGACGTCCTGCCCACGATCACGCCGACCGCGATATCGCCCGCGCTGACCTGGCCATGATGCGAGCCGATCAACTCGCTGTTTGTTTCGGCAGTCGAAGTCTGAGCCATCTTGTCCGTCGCCACCGCGTGGATGAAATACCCGGGACGCATTTGTAGCAATCCCATTGTGCAATGCACACTGCGCCAGACCCGGCCCGGCTGGGCATTGGACAAATTGTCCAATGTCACCGTGCCGTCGCCGGCAGTAGCCCTCTGTCGATACCGCACTGCAACATCGCAACGCGCTGCGGCGATCCATCGAGGGCAGTGTCTGATGAAACGATTTGGAGCCTTGCTTCTGCTTTCCCTGGCCGGGCTGTTGAGCGGCTGCGACATGGTCGTGCTCGCGCCGGCGGGCGATGTCGCGGCCCAGCAGCGCGACCTGCTGGTGGTCTCGACCCTGCTGATGCTGATCATCATCGTGCCGGTTATGGCGCTGACGGTCTTTTTCGCCTGGCGCTACCGGCAATCCAACGCCTCGGCGACCTATGCGCCGGACTGGGACCATTCGACGAAACTGGAACTGGTGATCTGGGCGGCACCGCTCCTCATCATCATATGCCTTGGTGCGCTGACCTGGCTCGGCACCCACCTGCTCGACCCATACCGCCGCATCGACCGGATCGAACCCGGCCAGCCCGTCACTCAGCTTCACAAGCCCCTCAGGGTCGAGGTCGTGGCGCTCGACTGGAAATGGCTCTTCATCTATCCCGATTACGGCATCGCCTCCGTCAATGAGCTGGCGGCGCCGGTCAACCAGCCGATCGATTTCCGCATCACCTCGTCGGCGGTGATGAATTCCTTCTACATCCCAGCCCTTGCCGGACAGATCTACGCGATGCCGGCGATGGAGACGAAGCTGCACGCCGTCATCAACCGGCCGGGCACCTATAGCGGTTTCTCCGCCAACTACAGCGGCGCCGGCTTTTCGGGCATGCGTTTCGCCTTCCACGGCCTGTCCGACCAGGCCTTCGACCAGTGGGTGGCACAGGCCAGGACCGCGTCGGCGGCGCTCAACCGCGACAGCTATCTCGAACTCGAAAAGCCGAGCGAGAACGAACCGGTCCGGCACTACGCCTCCGTCGATCCCAACCTCTATGGCGCCATCCTCAATCTGTGCGTCGAGCGCGGTAAGATGTGCATGAACGAGATGATGTCGATCGACGCCAAGGGTGGTCTCGGTCTTGCCGGTGTGCGCAACACCTTGCCGCTGCAATACGACAAGCTCGCGCGGCGTGGCGCGGTGTTCGGAAACGACCCCTCCTATGTCGCCAGCATCTGCACGGCGGAAGAGGCGGCTGCCGTCTCACGCGCGTCGCGCGATGCCTGGCCGAGCTATTGGCCGGCGAAGAACCTGTCGCCGCTTCGCGGGGCGGGGCTGCTCCGGCCAGGAACAGACAGCCGCAGCGCCGAGGCGGATACGCCGCCTCTCGGCCTGCTGCGGCGTGAATTGTGAGAGACAGCCGATGCCCGATACGCTGACCAAATTCATTTTCGGCCGCCTCACCTTGGAGTCGCTGCCGCTGCACGAACCCATCGTCGTCGCCACCTTCGTCGCTGTGGCGCTCGGCGGCATCGCGCTTCTCGGCGCGATCACCTATTTCAAGCTCTGGACCTATCTGTGGCGCGAATGGTTCACCAGCGTCGACCACAAGAAGATCGGCATCATGTACATGGTGCTCGGCCTCGTCATGCTTTTGCGCGGCTTCTCGGACGCCATCATGATGCGGCTCCAGCAGGCCATCGCCTTCAACGGCTCCGAGGGCTACCTGAACTCACATCACTACGACCAGATCTTCACCGCCCACGGCGTCATCATGATCTTCTTCGTGGCGATGCCCTTCGTCACCGGGCTGATGAACTTCGTCGTGCCGCTGCAGATCGGGGCGCGCGACGTGTCCTTCCCATTCCTCAACAGTTTCTCGTTCTGGATGACGGTCGGCGGCGCCATCCTCGTCATGGCCTCGCTGTTCGTCGGCGAATTCGCCCGCACCGGCTGGCTTGCCTATCCGCCGCTCTCCGGCATCGGCTACAGTCCCGACGTCGGTGTCGACTACTATATCTGGGCGCTGCAGGTGGCGGGTGTCGGCACGACGCTGTCGGGCATCAACCTGATCTGCACGATCATCAAGATGCGCGCGCCCGGCATGACGATGATGCGCATGCCCGTCTTCACCTGGACGTCGCTCTGCACCAACGTGCTGATCGTCGCCTCCTTCCCGGTGCTGACGGCGGTGCTCTCGCTGCTCGCGCTCGATCGCTATGTCGGCACCAACTTCTTCACCAACGACTTCGGCGGTAACCCGATGATGTATGTGAACCTCATCTGGATATGGGGTCACCCGGAAGTCTACATCCTCATCCTGCCGCTGTTCGGCGTCTTTTCCGAGGTCACCTCGACCTTCTCCGGCAAGCGCCTGTTCGGCTACACCTCGATGGTCTACGCCACGGTGGTCATCACCATCCTGTCGTATCTTGTTTGGCTGCACCACTTCTTCACCATGGGCTCCGGCGCCAGCGTCAATTCCTTCTTCGGCATCACCACGATGATCATCTCGATCCCGACCGGGGCGAAGATATTCAACTGGCTGTTCACCATGTATCGCGGCCGCATCCGCTTCGAACTGCCGATGATGTGGACGCTGGCCTTCATGCTCACCTTCGTTGTCGGCGGCATGACCGGCGTGCTGCTTGCCGTGCCGCCGGCGGACTTCGTGCTGCACAACAGCCTGTTCCTGATCGCCCACTTCCACAATGTCATCATCGGCGGCGTGCTGTTCGGCCTGTTCGCCGGCATTGCCTACTGGTGGCCCAAGGCCTTCGGATTCAAGCTCGATCCGTTCTGGGGCAAGGTCTCGTTCTGGTGCTGGGTGGTCGGCTTCTGGTTCGCCTTCATGCCGCTCTACATCCTCGGCCTGATGGGCGTGACGCGCCGCATGCGTGTGTTCGATGATCCCTCGCTGCAGATATGGTTCGTCATCGCCGCCTTCGGCGCGGTGCTGATCGCCTGCGGCATCGCCGCCTTCCTGATCCAGATCTTCGTCTCCATCCGCAGGCGTGGGGCGCTTGCCGATCCGACCGGCGATCCCTGGGACGGCCGCACGCTCGAATGGTCGACCTCCTCACCGCCGCCCGCCTACAATTTCGCCTTCACGCCGGTTATTCGCGACAACGATGCCTGGTGGGACATGAAGCAGGCCAGCTACATCAGGCCGCTCGCCGGCTTCAAACCGATCCACATGCCCAGCAACACCGGGACCGGCATCATCCTAGCCGCCTTCAGCGTCGCGCTCGGCTTCGGCCTGATCTGGTACATCTGGTGGCTGGCGGCGCTGAGCTTCGTCTGCCTCATCGCCACGGCGATCGGCCATACCTTCAATTATCACCGCGACTTCCACATTCCGGCGGCCGAAGTCTCGCAGACGGAGAAGACGAGGACCACGCTCCTCGCCGCTCAGGGTTAGGGTTTGAGCATGACATCGACGGCAATCACTGCCGACACCGAACCGGTCTTCCACCTGGAAGAAGAGCATCGCACGCCGAAGGCGGCTCAACCATGCTCGGCTTCTGGCTTTACCTGATGAGCGACTGTCTGATCTTCGCGATGTTGTTCGCCGCCTATGGCGTGCTTGGCGGCAACTATGCGGCCGGGCCCGCGCCCAAGGACCTGTTCGACCTCGATCTGGTGGCGGTCAACACCGCCATGCTGCTCTTCTCCTCGATCACCTATGGCTTCGCCATGCTGACCATGGACAAGGGGCGCGTCGCGGCGACACAAGCCTGGCTTGCCGTGACCATGCTGTTCGGCCTGGCCTTCCTGTCGATCGAACTCTACGAATTCGCGCACATGATCCATGAAGGCGCCACGCCGCAGCGCAGCGCTTTCCTGTCGTCCTTCTTCACGCTCGTCGGCACGCACGGCCTGCACGTGACCTTCGGTATCGTCTGGATGGTGACGCTGATGATCCAGGTCGCGAGATACGGTCTCATCGAGGCCAACCGCCGCCGGCTGATGTGCCTCAGCATGTTCTGGCACTTCCTCGACGTCGTCTGGATCGGCGTCTTTACCTTCGTCTATCTGATGGGGATGTTGCGATGAGCGCTCACGATCATGCCGAGGGGCACGGCCACGCCCATGGTGGGGCAGCACACGGATCGCTCCGGGGCTATCTGATCGGCTTCATCCTGTCGGTGATCCTGACCGCCATTCCATTCTGGCTGGTCATGAGCGGCGTCATCGATGACAAGCAGGCCACGGCCATCGTCATCATGGCCTTCGCGGTCGTGCAGATCGTGGTCCACATGGTCTTCTTCCTGCATATGAACACCGCCTCGGAAGGCGGATGGTCGATGCTGGCGCTGATCTTCACGCTGATCCTGGTTGTCATCGTGCTGACCGGTTCGCTCTGGGTGATGTACCATCTCAACGCCAACATGATGCCCGGGCTGCACGACATGCGCGAGATGCCATGAGCCCGGCGGGCTCTGGGAGGACCACCATCGAGGCGATCGGACAAACAGGCATCGGCCCGCGTCCCGTCCTGCAAGAGCGCGGCGGCAGGTCGTCCGTGTCGCGCCTTGTCCTTGTACTGCTCGGGCTCCTCGGCGTGCTGGTGTTTGCCGGGCTCGGCATATGGCAACTGGAAAGGCGGGTCTGGAAGCTCGACCTGATCGCTCGTGTCGACCAACGCATTCATGCCCCGGTTGTCGATGCGCCTGGCCCGGAGAGCTGGAACGGCATCACCGCGGCCGGTTACGAATACAGCCATGTGCGATTGGCGGGACGCTACCAGGGCGGCGCCAACACGCTTGTGCAGGCGGTGACCGAGCTTGGCGGCGGCTATTGGGTGCTGACGCCGATGCGGACCGACCGTGGCTTCGTCGTGCTGGTCAACCGCGGCTTCATTCCCCTGGGGCGCAAGACTGAGTTCGAACGGGAGAGAGGCGGCCCAACGGCGCCGGCCGTCATCGACGGCCTGTTGCGCATGAGCGAACCCGGCGGCGGCTTCCTGCGCAAGAACGACACCACGGGCAATCGCTGGTATTCGCGAGACGTCGCCGCCATAGCAACCGCGCACGGCTTGACGAGCAATGTCGCTCCCTATTTCGTCGATGCGGAAGCGTCACGCATGGAGGGCTGGCCGCGCGGCGGCTTGACCGTCGTGACCTTCCGCAACAGCCACCTGGCATATGCTTTGACCTGGTTCGCGCTCGCTGCGATGCTCGCCATTGCCCTGGCCAGGCCGATGATCGGCCACGGCCGACGGCGAGGACCCGCGAGATGAGCGTCCCCACGCAAGCGCTTCATCATGACAAATCCCTGGTGGCGGCATCCCTAGCCGGCAAGAACGGGGCAGTATCGCACCCTGATGCAACGAACAGGAAGAACCTGTTCCTGCTCATCCAACTGCGTTGGCTGGCGGTGGCGGGTCAGGTGCTCACCATTCTGGCGACGGAATACTGGTTCGATATCCCATTGCCGCTGGCGGAGATGGCCGGCGTGGTGCTTTTCCTGTTGGGCCTCAACATCTTCAGCCTGCTGGTCCTGCGCGGTATCAGGCCTATCAGCAACACCCAGCTCTTCGTTGCGCTCATCTTCGACATGGCGGCACTGACGACGCAGCTTTACCTGAGCGGCGGTGCGTCCAATCCGTTCGTATCGCTCTATCTCCTGCAGATCACGCTTGGCGCGGCACTGCTGACGCCAAGGTTTACCTGGATCCTCGTGGCGGCTGCGTCGGCCTGCTTCGTCTTCCTCATCTTCCTCTTCCAGCCGATCGCGATCCCGCATCATGGCGGCAGCGATCTCCTGTCCCTGCATATAAGGGGCATGTTCATCTGCTTCGTGCTGGCGGCCGGACTGATCGTGATCTTCATGACGCGCATCAACCGCAATCTGCGCGAGCGCGACGCCTATCTCGCCGATCTGCGCCAGCGCTCGGCCGAGGAGGACCACATCGTGCGCATGGGCCTGCTGGCCTCCGGCGCCGCGCACGAACTCGGCACGCCGCTTGCCACGATATCCGTCATCCTGTCCGACTGGCGCCAGATGCGCACGCTCACGCGCAACCGCGAAATGGCGGCCGACATGGCCGAGATGCAGGCCCAGATCGAGCGCTGCAAGCGCATCGTGTCCGGGATCCTGATGTCTTCCGGCCAGGCGAGGGGCGAGGGAACGATACGCACGACCATTCGCGGTTTCCTCGACGATCTGGTCGAGGAATGGCGCATCAGTCGCCAGCCATTCAAGCTGGAATACAAGAACGATTTCGACCCGGACGAGCAGATCGTATCCGACACGGCGCTGAAGCAGGTCATCTTCAACGTGTTCGACAATGCCCAGGAAGCATCGCAGGATTGGGTCGGCGTCACCGCCGAGCGGCAGGGCGACAAGCTGGTGATTTCCGTGCGCGATCGCGGGCCGGGTTTCAACGAGGGTATTCTGGCAGCACTTGGCCAACCCTATATGTCGAGCAAGGGACGGCCGGGCGGCGGTCTTGGCCTGTTCCTCGTCATGAACGTGGTCCGGAAACTGGGAGGCGATTTTTCGGCGCGCAACATGGAACAGGGCGCCTGTGTTACTCTTTCGCTGCCACTTCCGGCGCTGACCGATGGAGATGATCGTGAGGCCTGATCGATCCCTGTTTATCGTAGAGGACGACGCCACCTTCGCCAAAACGCTGAAGCGCTCCTTCGAAAAGCGCGATTACGACGTCGTCGTCTGCCACGACCGGGAAGCATTGCTTAGCGCCCTCGAAACAACTGTTCCGGCTTACGCTGTCGTCGACCTCAAGCTTGGAGCCGGCGGATCCGGACTGGAGTGCGTCAAGCTGCTCAGCGCCCGCGATGCTTCGATCAGGATTGTCGTGCTGACGGGGTTTGCCAGCATCGCCACGGCTGTCGAGGCGATCAAGCTCGGCGCGAGCCATTACCTGGCGAAACCCGCCAACACCGATGACATCGAAGCCGCCTTCGGCCGGGCCGAGGGCGATGTTTCCGTACCGCTCTCCTCCCGGCCCACCTCGATCAAGAATCTGGAATGGGAGCGCATCCACGAAACGCTGGTCGAAACCGGCTTCAACATCTCCGAAACCGCGCGCCGGCTTGGCCTGCATCGCCGCACTCTGGCCCGCAAGCTCGAGAAGCGCGTGGTGAGATAGCAGAGCGCATTTGCGTTCGCGATCGGGCCGGGTGCGACCATTCAGTGCTTCCGTGTGCGCTCCGGGATACCTATTTGTCTGAGATTCGCGGGCACCGGAGCAGGCAAGGACGTGGCGCAACGATCGGGCAGTGCTGATCTTCCCCTTCACGGCGGACGTGTGCCGAAATGGCTGGGCGATCGCATGACGCGTCTCGGCGCCGTCATGTCCGAGGCGATCATCCATCACTATGGCCGCAATGAATTGCTGCGGCGGCTGGCGCATCCGTTCTGGTTCCAGTCCTTCGGCGCCGTCATGGGCATGGACTGGCACTCGTCCGGCATCACGACCAGCGTCGTCGGCGCCTTGAAACGCGGTCTCACGCCGCTGTCGGGCGAGCTTGGCATTCATGTCTGCGGCGGCCGTGGCGCGCATTCGCGCAAAACCCCGCATGAATTAGCCGCCATCGGCGAGCGTATCGGCTTCGACGGCGCGCGCCTGGCAACCGCCAGCCGGCTGGTCGCCAAGGTGGACAGCGCCGCCGTCCAGGACGGTTTCGACCTCTATTTGCATGGCTTCATCGTCACCGACGACGGCGACTGGGTGGTGGTGCAGCAAGGCATGAACGGCGACAGCAAGGTGGCGCGCCGCTATCATTGGCTGTCCGAGGGTTTGAAGAGTTTCGTCGACCAGCCGCATGCCGCCATTGAAGGCGCCAACCAGGGCGAGATCGTCAACCTGACCGACCGGCGCGCCGAGGCCTCGCGCCAGGGACAGCTGGACCTGCTCCAGGATCTCGGGCCGGACCGCATCATTCGGGAGTTCGCCGCCTTGGAACCCGGTGCCGCGCCGGAGCCGGCGCAGCCATTG
>NZ_RZSJ01000299.1:0-7160 GCF_003998025.1 Mesorhizobium sp. M8A.F.Ca.ET.021.01.1.1 | reverse complement strand
TTTGTGGACCTTGGAGACCAGCGGACAGGTTGCATCGAGATAGAACAGGTTGCGCGCCTGCGCGTCCGCCGGCACCGACTTGGGCACGCCGTGCGCCGAAAAGACGACGGGCGACTGCCGATGTTCGGCCGGGATTTCGGAAAGTTCCTCGATGAACACGGCGCCAAGGCTTTGCAACCCCTCGACGACGTAGCGGTTGTGCACGATCTCGTGGCGGACATAGACCGGCGCGCCATATTTCTTCAGTGCCAGCACGACAATCTGGATGGCACGGTCGACGCCCGCGCAAAAACCGCGCGGCTGGCAGAGCCGGATCGTCAGAGGAGACTTGGCGGTTGTGTGAAGCATTAAATCCTGCCGGTTCGTCAGCGCCGAAATGAGGTGCCCACCCCCGCCCTGTCAAGGGTCTGTGTAGAAAGGGGGCGTCGCTCGCGTTCAGTCCTCTTTCGCGGGCCGGCGAAGCCGCAGGACGAGTATGGCGGCAAGCGCGGCGGCGAGCCCGTACCAGGTGACAGCATATTGCAGATGGCTGTTCGGCAGGTCGATGATGGTGACGCCTCCGACCGGCAGGCCGCCGGGGTTAGGCGTCTTGTCGGCATCGATGAAGATCGGCACCAGCTTGAACCCAGCCGGCAGGCCGGCGCTCGCGGCCATGACGTCGCGGTCCTTCCAGTAGAAGATGTTCTTGGCCACGTCATTGTCGGGAAGCATCATCGAGGGCTTTGCCGACAGCGGGTTGCGAGCAAGCCCGGTGACCGTGACCTTGCCCGTTGGCTGTCCCTTGGCACGCTTGGCGGCATCCTTGAGGTCGTAGGGCACAAAGCCACGGTTGATCAGAACGAAACGGCCATCGTCGAGGGCCAGCGGCGTGTAGACGTTGAAGCCGGCATCCCCTTCCCAGGTCGCGTAGAAGTGCCGTTCGCCGGGATGCAGGAAAGTGCCGGTGACCGTGACCGGCGTGTAGTCGACGTCGCCGGTCGAGGCGAATTCCTTCTCGACCTCTGCCAGCGGCAACGGCGCCGAATGGGTGCGCTGGTCGATGGTCTGCAGCAGGCCTTCCTTCCAGTGCAGGCGCTGGACCTGCCAGGTGCCGAGCGCCAGCAGGATGAAGAACAGCACAAGGCCAAGGGCGATCAACAGCGCCGATCTCGGCCGCGAACGGCCGCCGGCCTTGGCGGAAGCTTCGCTCATTCGCCGCGATCCAGCCGACCCTCGGCCGCTTTGTTGCGGTATTGCAGGGTGAGCAGCACGCCCTTGATCAAGCGAAGCGCCGTCAGGCACAGCACCAGGGCGAGCGGGATCCATATCAGCAGATGCAGCCAGAGCGGCGGGCTCAGCGTCACTTCAACCCAGAGCGCCAGCCCGACGATGATGAAGCCGATGATCAGGATGACGAACACCGCCGGCCCGTCGCCGGCATCGGCGTAGGAATAGTCGAGGCCGCAATTGACGCAGCGCTTGCCGACGGTGAGGAAGCCGGAAAACAGCCGCCCCTCGCCGCAGCGCGGGCAACGGCCGTGCAGGCCGGCCGAAATCGGATCGATCGGAGGCCAGATCGCCCTATCTTCACTCATGGTTGTCTTCATTCATGGTCATTGCTCGACATCGATCGGCGTCCCATCGGCCACCATTGCCCAGATTTCGTCCATGTCGGAGTCCGTAACCGCAATGCAGCCGTCGGTCCAGTCGACCAATTGAAGCAGCCAGCCCCACCACGACAATCATAGCGCCGAAAAGAAGAAGGCGGCCACGTTGCCGCGACCGCCTTCCCCAAATCGAAATCCCAAAGGCTGGATCAGTGGCCCTCGATCACCGCGCCGACCGATCCCCAGACGTAGATCGAGGCGAACAGGAACAGCCAGACCACGTCGACGAAGTGCCAGTACCAGGCGGCCGCCTCGAAGCCGAAATGCTGCTTGGGGGTGAAGTCGCCCTTCATCGCGCGGATCAGGCAGACCAGCAGGAAGATGGTGCCGATGATGACATGGAAGCCATGGAAGCCGGTCGCCATGAAGAAGGTGGCGCCGTAGATGGAATCCTTGAAGCCGAACGGCGCGTGCATGTACTCGTAGGCCTGCACCATGGTGAACAGCATGCCGAGGCCGACGGTCAGCACGAGGCCGTTGACCAGCCCCTTGCGGTCGCCATGGATGAGCGAGTGATGCGCCCAGGTGACCGTGGTGCCCGACAGCAGCAGGATGACGGTGTTGTAAAGCGGCAGGTGGAAGGGATCGAGAACCTCCATGCCCTTCGGCGGCCAGACACCACCGGTAAACGTGTGGCGCGCGTAGTTCTGCACCTCACCGGCAAAAAGACTGGCATCGAAATAGGCCCAGAACCAGGCGACGAAAAACATCACCTCCGAGGCGATGAACATGATCATGCCGTAGCGCAGGTGCAGCGACACGACGCGCGTGTGGTGGCCCTCATGCGCTTCCTTGATCGTGTCCGACCACCAGGCGAACATGGTGTACAGCACGATCACGATGCCGATGAAGAACAGCCAAGGATTGGCAATGTTGAAGCCGAAGATCGGGAAGGAACCGCCCTTCAGGTATTCCATGAGGCAGACACCGCCAAAAGCGGTGACAAGCGCCCCGACCGATCCCAGGAAAGGCCACGGGCTCGGGTCGACGAGATGGTAGTCATGGTGTGGTTTTGCGTGCGCGTCTGCCATATCAACCCCCGAGATTTCCTTCGGTATCTGAAACTGTCTTGCTATTGCCCTTGGCCGGCTCCGAGGAGGCGACCGGCTTGTTCTTCTCGACCGGGAACATCGTATAGGACAGCGTGATCGTCTTGATGTCCTTCAGTTCCGGCACGTTCACGATGTCGGGATCCACATAGAACAGGACCGGCATGTCCAGCGTCTCGCCGGGCTTCAGCGTCGTATCGGTGAAGCAGAAGCATTCGACCTTGTTGAAGTAAGGGCCCGCCAGTTCCGGCTGCACGTTGAACGTGGCGCGGCCGGTGACGGGGCGATCGAACTTGTTGGTGGCCTGATAATGTGCCTGCACGGTCTCGCCGATCTTCATGGTCATCGAGCGCTGGACCGGCTGGAACTCCCACGGCACGCCGGCAATGTTGGCATCGAAGCGGACGGTGATCTCGCGGTCAAGCACGCGGCCGGCATACTGCTTCTCGACACGCTGCGTCGTGCCGCCATAACCAGTCGCCTGGCAGAACATCTTGTACAGCGGCACGGCTGCATAGGCCATGCCGATCATGCCGGTGAAGAAGGCGAGGCAGACAGCCGCGACGACGCGGTTGCTGGTCTTGCCCGCCGTCTTTCTGGGCGTCTCGGCGCTCATCACATCTTGCCCGACAAATTGTGGCCGAACTTCACGATCGTCGCGATGTAGAAAATCACGACCAGCAGAGCCAGCGCCACGCCAATCGCAATGGAACGGCTGCGCTGGGCCTTCTTCTGGCGCTCGGTCAGGGTGACCGTCTCGAGTTCTTTCTCGACCATGGTCATGCCCCACCCATGGCAAGCGCGCGTTCGACGACACTGTCGGCCAGATAGGCGGCGAAGATGGCGAAGAGATAGAGCAGCGAATAGGCGAACAGGGCCTTGGCCGGCTTCATGGCGCGGTCATCGTCGGCCATGCCAAGCACTTTCCAGGCATACCAGACGAAACCAGCGCCCAGCAGCAGAGCGGCCACGCCATAGAATGGCGTCGTGTAGCCGAGCAGCCAGGGCAGCACGCCAACTGGGGCCAGCACCAATGCATAGGCGAAAATCTGACGACGGGTCGATGCATGACCTGCGACGTTCGGCATCATCGGGATGCCGGCGCGGCCATAGTCCTCGGACTTGAACAGCGCAAGCGCCCAGAAATGCGGCGGCGTCCAAAGGAAAATGATTAGGAACAGGATGATGCTTTCGAAACTGACCGACCCGGTCACCGCAGCCCAGCCGATCACCGGAGGAATGGCGCCCGCGGCACCGCCGATGACGATGTTCTGCGGCGTCGAGCGTTTCAGCCATATCGTGTACACGACGGCATAGAAGAAGATGGTGAAGGCCAGCAGCGTGGCGGCCAGCCAGTTGACCAGCACGCCGAGCGTCATCACCGACAGGACCGAAAGCACCAGGCCGAAGCTGAGCGCCTCGTGCGGCTGGATACGGCCCGACGGGACCGGGCGGCTGGCGGTCCTGGTCATTACCGCGTCGATGTCGGCGTCGTACCACATGTTGAGGGCACCGGAGGCGCCAGCCCCGATCGCAATTGCCAGGATGGCTATCACCGCCAGCAGCGGATTGATGGTCACC
The DNA here is from genome assembly GCF_003998025.1 of Mesorhizobium sp. M8A.F.Ca.ET.021.01.1.1. Taxonomy (NCBI): domain Bacteria; kingdom Pseudomonadati; phylum Pseudomonadota; class Alphaproteobacteria; order Hyphomicrobiales; family Phyllobacteriaceae; genus Mesorhizobium; species Mesorhizobium sp. M8A.F.Ca.ET.021.01.1.1. The sequence goes on along the minus strand of NZ_RZSJ01000299.1, from coordinate 2,884 downwards.
GGTGCGGCGACCAGCCCGACAAAGGCGGTGAACACCACCAGCGACATGACGCGCGGCTTCAGGAGTGCGAAGAAATCGCCCGCCGTCGCTTCCGACATGCGGAAGCCCGCTTCGTCAATGCTGGTTTCGTCGACTAGGGCCATGCGTGCTGAAGTCCATTATTCCGTTGGCCAAAACCGCCGGCGGACCGGCGGTTTCGCATTCGAGGGGAAGCCGCCTTACTTGATCTTCGGCAACTGCTCCCACTGGTGGAAGGGCGGCGGCGAAGGCAGCTGCCATTCGAGCGTCGTTGCACCCTCGCCCCACGGATTGGCGCCGGCCACCCGCTTCTTCTGGAAGGCTTCGAACACGCAGTAGAGGAAGATCAGGACGCCGACGGCCGAGATATAAGAACCGATGGACGACACATAGTTCCAGCCCGCAAACGCATCGGGATAGTCGATGGTGCGGCGCGGCATGCCGGCGAGGCCGAGGAAATGCTGCGGGAAGAAGATCAGGTTGACGCCGACGAAGGTGACCCAGAAGTGGGTGTTGGCGATGACGGGCGAGTACATGTAGCCGGTCATCTTCGGGAACCAGTAGTACCAGCCGGCGAAGATGGCGAACACCGCGCCCAGCGACAGCACGTAGTGGAAGTGGGCAATGACGAAATAGGTGTCATGCAGCGACCGGTCGAGGCCGGCATTGGCCAGCTGGACGCCGGTGACGCCGCCGATGGTGAACAGGAAGATGAAGCCCAGCGCCCACAGCATCGGCGTCTTGAACGAGATCGACCCGCCCCACATCGTTGCGATCCAGGAGAAGATCTTCACGCCCGTCGGCACGGCGATGACCATGGTGGCGAAGACGAAATAACGCTGCGTGTCGAGCGACAGGCCGGTCGTGTACATGTGGTGCGCCCAGACGATGAAGCCGACGGCGCCGATCGCGACCATGGCGTAAGCCATGCCGAGGTAACCGAACACTGGCTTCCTCGAGAAGGTCGAGACGATATGGCTGATGATGCCGAAACCCGGCAGGATCAGGATGTAGACTTCCGGATGGCCGAAGAACCAGAACAGGTGCTGGAACAGCAGCGGATCGCCGCCGCCATCGGGAGCGAAGAAGGTGGTGCCGAAATTGCGGTCGGTGAGCAGCATGGTGATGCCGCCGGCCAGAACCGGCAGGGACAGCAGCAACAGGAACGCAGTGACCAGCACCGACCAGGCAAACAGCGGCATCTTGTGCAGCGTCATGCCAGGGGCGCGCATGTTGAAGATCGTGGTGATGAAATTGATGGCACCGAGGATCGAGGAGGCGCCGGCGATGTGGATCGACAGGATCGCCAGATCCATGGCCGGACCGGGCTGACCCGAGGTCGAGAGGGGTGGGTAGAGCGTCCAGCCGCCACCAACGCCGTAGGCGCCCGGCGCACTCGGCACGAACATCGAGGTGAGCAGCAGGATGAAGGCCGGCGGCAGCAGCCAGAACGAAATGTTGTTCATGCGCGGGAACGCCATGTCCGGCGCACCGATCATGATCGGCACCATCCAGTTGGCAAAACCGCCGATCAGCGCCGGCATGACCATGAAGAAGATCATGATCAGGGCGTGCGCGGTGGCGAAGGCATTGTACATGCTTTTGCCGCCGTCGACCGCGGCGTCACCGTTCATGCCGTAGACCATCTGCGCCAGGCCGCTGAAGATCTGGATGCCAGGCTCCTGCAGCTCCATGCGGATGGCGACCGACAGCGCGCCGCCGATGATACCGGCCATGATCGCGAAGATCAGGTAGAGCGTACCGATGTCCTTGTGGTTGGTCGAATAAACCCACCGCACCCAGCCATGATACGGCTTGTGGTCGTGCCCGTCGTGAGCTGCAGCGTCTGCCATGTTCCGCTCCGTTCCCTAAATCTTGCTAAACCGCGGCATCAATTGCCGGCGGCCGCTACCTTGTTCTGGCCATCGACCTCGGCCATGAGCGTCTTGTTGGCGCCCGGCAGATCGGTCTTGGCTGCCGCCAGCCACGTCTTGAACTGCGCATCCGAGACGACACGGATGGCGATCGGCATGAAGGCATGGTCCTTGCCGCAGAGCTGCGAGCACTGGCCATAGTAGAGACCTTCCTTTTCCGCCTTGAACCAGGTCTCGTTGGTACGGCCTGGAATGGCGTCGATCTTGATGCCGAAGGACGGCATGGCGAAGGAGTGGATCACGTCGGTCGCGGTGACGAGCACGCGGGTCATGGTGTTGACCGGCACCACCAGTTCGTTGTCGACGGCGAGCAGGCGCGGATAGACCTTGCGGTCTTCCTTGCCGGCCTTGGCGCGGTCGCCGTCCTGGAGGATCGCGGAGTTGAAGGCGAGCGTGTTGTCGGTCTGGTATTCGTAGTCCCAGTTCCACTGGTTGCCGGTCGCCTTGACTGTCAGCTTGGCCTCTTCCGGCGGCGTATATTGCGCGGTCAAGAGCTGGAACGAGGGAATGGCCAGGCAAAGCAGGATGACGACCGGACCGACGGTCCAGATCACCTCGATCAGCGTGTTGTGGCTGGTCTTGGAGGGAACCGGGTTGGCGCTCGCGCGAAACCTCACGATGCAGTAGGCGAGGAGAAGGAGCACCAGGATGGTGATCGGAACGATGAACCACATCGTGTAGTTTCCGAACCACTCGATCTGCCGCATCATGTCGGTCGCCGGCGCCTGGAAGGTGGTCTCCCACTCCACGGGCTGGTCGGCTTGGGCGGATGTGCCGGCAAAAATCGTGGCGGCGGCACAAGCACTCAGAAACTTGGCACTTGCTAGAAACCTGGCGCCAGCTAGGAAATTTCTCATCGCCCTCTTCGTCTCCCAGTTCCTCGCGGCTGCGCCAACGAGAATAACGAACAATGCCGGGACGGGAATCCCGAC
>NZ_RZSJ01000298.1:0-7225 GCF_003998025.1 Mesorhizobium sp. M8A.F.Ca.ET.021.01.1.1 | reverse complement strand
GTGTCCTCGCAGGCGATGTGGCAGCGGCCGCATTTGATGCAGGCGTCCTGGTCGATATGCGCCTTGGCGACGTAGTTGAGGTTGAGATACTGCCAGTCGGTGACGTTGGGCGTGGCGCGCCCGACAATGTCGTCGAGCGAGCGGTGGCCCTTCTCGTCCATCCAGTTTTCGAGACCGGCGATCATCTCTTGCACGATCTTGAAGCCATAGGTCATCGCCGCCGTGCAGACCTGCACATTGCCGGCGCCAAGCGCCATGAATTCGGCGGCGTCCCGCCATGTGGTGATACCGCCGATGCCGGAGATCGGCAGGCCGCGCGTTTCGGGGTCGCGGGCGATCTCGGCCACCATGTTCATGGCGATCGGCTTCACCGCCGGGCCGCAATAGCCGCCATGCGAGCCCTTGCCGTCGATGGTGGGCATCGGCGCGAAACTGTCCAGGTCGACGCCGGTGATCGAATTGATGGTGTTGATCAGCGACACCGCGTCGGTGCCGCCGGCATGGGCAGCGCGCGCGGGCTTGCGGATGTCAGTGATGTTGGGCGTCAGCTTGGTGATGACGGGCATGCGCGTATATTGCTTGCACCAGCGCACCACCATCTCGATATATTCCGGCACCTGGCCGACGGCCGCGCCCATGCCGCGCTCGGACATGCCGTGCGGGCAGCCGAAATTGAGCTCGATGCCGTCCGCCCCCGTCTCCTCGACCAGCGGCAGGATGGCCTTCCAGCTCTCTTCCTCGCAAGGCACCATGATCGATGCGATCAGCGCGCGGTCGGGCCAGTCCATCTTGACCTGCTTCATCTCGCGCAGATTGGTCTGCAAATCGCGGTCGGTGATCAGCTCGATGTTGTTGAGGCCGAGCAGACGCCGGTCGGCGCCCCAGATCGCGCCGTAGCGCGGGCCGTTGACGTTGACCACCGGCGGCCCCTCTTCGCCCAGGGTCTTCCAGACCACACCGCCCCAACCCGCCTTGAAGGCGCGGATGACATTGTAGGCCTTGTCGGTCGGCGGCGCTGACGCCAGCCAGAACGGGTTGGGCGATTTGATACCGACGAAATTGTTTCTGATATCAGCCATGACAGGGGTCCCTTTCAACCGAGACGAAGAAGCAGTTCGACGGGCGCGAGAATGCCGCCCTCGAGGGCAGCGATGAGGTTGGCCATCTTGGTGCGGGCGTCCTCGCCCATGACGAGGCCGAGGCCGGGCGATGGCTTCCTGCCTTCGGCTTGCGCGGCGGCCAGCCGGGCACGCATCGCGGCGAAAAACTCGACGGCGAAGGCGCCGCGCGGCCGCTCCGCGGTCACCGAGAAGCCCGCCGCCGCCGCGGCCGAGCGGTAATCGTCGGGCGTGGCGACGAAGGATATGGTCTCGTTGGATGCCCACGGAAGCGGGTAGGTCAGCGCTCCGTCCTTGAGCCGCATCACATCGTAGACGGCAAAGACGCCGCCGGGCTTCAGCACACGGGCGGCCTCGCTCATCAGCTTCGCCTTGTCGGGAAGGTTCATGCCGACATGCAGGATCATTGCCGCATCGAAGCCGGCCTTGGCGAACGGCATGTCGAGCGCGCTGCCTTGCACGAAGTGGGTCTTGTCGGCCATTCCCGTCCGCTTCGACAGGCTGGTGGCGATATCGACATAGCTTTGCGTCAGGTCGATGCCGGTGACGTCGACGCCAGCGTTGTTGGCGACAAAGCGGGCCGGTCCCCCTATCCCCGATCCGATGTCCAGCAGCCTGGCTCCAGGCTTCAACCCAAGCTGGCTGATAAGGTCCCTGGTGGCGGCCACGCCGCCAATGTGGAATTCGTCGACCGCTTCGAGATCGCCGGCGCGCAAATGGGCAACATCGACACCCGCACCGGCGAGCGCGGCAAGGATTCGCTCCTCCAGGCCTGAAATCTCGTAGTGACGGGCAATGCCCGGTTCCACCGTGGCCATGATCCTTATCCCTGGGTCAGACTCCTGTGGATGCTCTCAGCCGCGTCGCGCCCTTGCGCCACGGCGGACACGGTGAGGTCGTCGCCACCGAAAATGCAGTCCCCGCCGGCCCAGACCTTGGCGAGCGACGTACGCCCTTCACCATCGACCTTGATGCGGCCGGCTTCGAGGTCGATCGACGCCCCGCTGCCGTTGAGGGCAGCCGGGACAAAACTCTGGCCGATGGCCTTGAACACCTGGTCGGCAACCAGCGTCAGCGTCTCGCCGGTGCCGGCAAGCCTGTCGCCGTTGAGCGCGGTGTATTCGAGTTCAATGCCCGACACCTTACCACCTTCGGCAATCACCCGCTTCGGCTGCAGCCAATGACGGATGGTGACGCCGTTGGCGGCCGCCAGATCCTGCTCGAATTCGGAGGCGTTCATATGGTCCTGGCCGCGCCGGTAGCAGATCGTCACCTCCTCGGCGCCAAGCAGTTTCGACTGCACGGCGGCATCGATCGCCGTCATGCCGCCGCCAATGACGACGACGCGGCGGCCGACCGGCAGCCCGGAGAGGTCGCTGGCCTGGCGCAGTTCGGCAATGAATTCGACCGCGTTGGTGACGCCGGCCGCATCCTCGCCATCGGCGCGCAACGCGTTGACGCCGCCCAGCCCCATGCCGAGGAACACCGCGTCGTAATTGCGGATCAGGTCGGAGAGCTGGTAGTCGCGGCCGAGCGCCTTGCCGTTCTGGATGTCGATGCCGCCGATCGCGGTGACATAGTCGACCTCGGCCTGGGCAAAGTTGTCGACGCTCTTGTAGGCGGCGATGCCGTATTCATTGAGGCCGCCGGCCTTCGGACGCGCCTCCAGGATGGTCACGTCATGGCCATGGCGAGCGAGCCGGTGCGCGGCGGCAAGGCCGGCCGGGCCGGCGCCGACCACGGCGACCGTCTTCCCCGTCGCTGTCGCGCGCGGATAAAACTGCTTATTCTCGGCCATCGCGACATCGGTGGCGTAGCGCTGCAAACGGCCGATCTGCACCGGCTTGCCTTCCGCCACCTCGCGCACGCAGACCGCCTCGCACAGCGTCTCGGTCGGGCAGACACGGGCGCACATGCCGCCCAGGATGTTCTGGTCGAAGATGGTCTTGGCCGAACCGATCGGGTTGCCGGTCGAGATCTGGCGGATGAACAGCGGAATGTCGATCGAGGTCGGGCATGCATTCATGCACGGTGCGTCGTAGCAGAAATAACAGCGGTCGGATTCGACCAGCGCCTCGTGATGATCGAGCGGCGGGTGCAGGTCGGAAAAATTGTCCGCGTATTGGTCAGCCGCAAGGCGGCCGCCGACAATACCCTCTTTGAACTGACCCTCTGGCATTTTCAGTTCCCCATGTTTTCGTTTTGGGGAAGGCTAGCACGTTTTATTTTTTTATCAATTGGTCAATTTTTGAGGCAAGTTGCTGAAAAGACTGGATAAAAACATGATAATTGCGGTCAAGTTATTGGTGGCGGTGACGCGAGGATATGGCCGCCGTCCATGCCAATGCCATGGATCGACCTGATCTCATCGGCGACCAATTTCTGCAACGTCCAGAGATTGCGGTCGCGGATGCCGAATTCCTCGAGATGGCTGACCGTGTTGTAAAGGTATTCCGCGCCTGAGCCGACATGGCCGCAGGCGCGCGCCAGCACCCGTGCCACGGCTTCCAGCGGCTGCCCGAGCGAAGTGCCTCTGCCCGTCACCCCGACCCAGAAACCCAGCGCCCGCAACGGCCCTTGCGCGGTACGCACCGGAACCCACCGGACCGAAGCGACGCTCTCATGATCGTCGATCTCGCGCCGCAATAGTCTTTCGATCTGAGCAGTCTTCTCCCCTTCCGGTAACCGATAGATCACGCCATCGCATCGCCCGCCGCGTTCGAGCGCCATCATCAGTCCAGGCTGCGCGGCGCTGCCGCGCCAGCGGACCATGTCGATGCAGAAGGAGCGGTGCCAGCCATGGGCGGTGGCGCGCTGGCGTTCGACGGACTCGAAAGCCGGCTTCCAGATCAGCGAGCCATAGGCGAACACCCATAGCGGCCCCGCATCGGCTTCATTGGACAGCCGCGCCGAAAGGTCCCGAAAATCCTCGTCGCTCAGTTGCGTCCAGCTGCCGCTAGGCCCGGGATCGGCCTCCTCGCGATGGCACAGTGCAACAAGCTCGGCTGTAAGTGACATCTGCCGCATGGATCGAGCCCCCCTTTTCGAAGCCAAGCAAAGGCGAAAATCGCAAGGCACGCAAGATTGCCAGAAGGCTGCGCCTTGCCGTTCCCGATTTCTAGCCCAGATGTCGGATTTCTGTCGTCGAGATCGTCCTAGGATGGATCGAACGACGATCGGCGCACAACGGTGAGGAGACCGACCATGCCAAAATCCCCGATGCCCTTCTTCTGGTACGAACTAATGACGTCGGACCTCGACGCCGCGGAGGCTTTCTATACAACCGTGGTCGGCTGGACGGCGCAGCCCTTCGACAAGGCGCCCGGCATGCCGCGCTATATCGTCATGAATGTCGGCGAGCGTGGCGTCGGCGGCCTGATGACGATGCCCGAGGATGCGGCCAAGATGGGCATGCCGCCCGCATGGCTGGGCTATATCCACGCCAGGGATGTCGACGCGGCAACAGCGTCACTGGAAAAGGCAGGCGGTGCCGTTCACCGCCGGCCCGACGATATTCCAGGCGTCGGCCGCTTCGCCGTCGTCGCCGATCCGCAAGGCGCGACCTTCATGTTCCTGCAGCCGAACGGTCCGGACCAGCCCGTCGTGCCGGCCAGCACGCCTGGCCATATCGGCTGGCACGAACTCTACACGAGCGATTGGAAGGCCGCGTTCGATTTCTATTCCGGCCAGTTCGGCTGGGCCAATGCCGGCGAATTCGACATGGGGCCGATGGGCATCTACCAGACCTTTACCGCCGGCCCTGAATCCGGTGGCGGCATCATGAACAAGCCCGAGCAGATTCCGGTCCCGGTCTGGCAGTTCTATTTCAATGTCACCGGCATCGACGCGGCGGCAAAACGCGTGACCGACAATGGCGGCAAGATCCTGATGGGACCCATGGAGGTTCCCGGAGGCAGCTGGGTCGTGCAATGCCAGGATCCGCAAGGCGCGCATTTCGCTTTGATGGCGCCGGTGCGGTAAGCGTCCGCGCCACCCGCTGAAATCACGCTTGCTGGCGTCGGCTCATTCCGGCGCCAATACCGCGACCTTCAGGTCAGCCTTCTTGGCACCGCTAAACTGGACAGTGGCTGTGCCGGCGGCCAGCTTGAAGCGCACGCTCTTGCGGACACTGGGGCAAGTCTTGACGCCGCTATAGCCGGACGATTTCACGGCCTTGCCGTCCTGGATGACATCGATCCAGGCCTCGCCCGACAGGCTGATCTGGATGGCGCCGTCCGGCGGCACCGCCACGCTGGCGACGGCGCCGAACGTGCCCTCCGCAGGGGCGCGTTCGGGCGGCACCGCGAAGCCGGCCTTTTCGGCCGGCAGCAGCGCCAGGTCCGCGGCGGCCCCCACCGCCAGCGTCGCTCCGGACGGTGTCGAGGGTGCCTCTGCAAACAGCGCCTGTTCGCGCGTCACCGGCCATTTAAAAGCCTCGCAGCCGGCGTCCTCGGCCACGGCGAGGCTGGTGCCCATAAGGATTGCGAACAGGCTGATGGCGACTTTCTTCATGGCAAGGCACCCACATGTCTGGAGTATTTACGCAATCAATACAACCATAGCGATATAATTGCAACCCTGGCGGGCACAACAGCAAAAGCCGGACCCGGGAACATTTCCAATCACCAATTGTTGATGGCAGGCCGGGGGAAGTGAATGGTCCGTTGCCCGGTGATAATCTATGGCCGGCCGGGAAGCTGAAATGGAGTTTTAGATGAAGCTTTTCGATGGCCTCTCCAAATACCAGCCGCAGGCGCTTGCCGTGCTGCGCATCATGACCGCGCTGCAGTTCATCGAGCACGGCACGCAGAAACTGTTCAATTTCCCAGCCAGCGACCACGCCGCCGCCGCCTTGAGCGGACTGCCGCTAGCGGCCGGTATCCTCGAATTCGCCGGCGGCGTTCTGCTGGCGCTGGGCCTTTTCACCCGCCCGGTCGCGTTCCTTCTGGCCGGCGAAATGGCGATCGCCTATTTCATGGCCCACTATCCGCGCGACTTCTTCCCCATCAACAACAGCGGCGATTCGGCGATCTCGTTCTGTTTCATCTTCCTCTATCTGGTCTTCGCCGGCGCCGGCGCCTTCGCGCTGGACAACCGCCGCAACGCCTGATCCCCCATGCGGGGGTGAGCCCTCACCCCCGCATCCGTTCGAAATTCGCATCGAACAGCGCAGCCGCCTGGATGCGCGCCGCATGGCGCTTGCCCAGCAACTCGATCTCGAAGCCGTGGCTCTCGTCGGCGATCTCCTTCGGCACATAGCCGACGGCAACCGACTTCTTCGAATGATGGGCATAGCCGCCCGACGTCACCCAGCCGCGCACCGCGCCGCCGAACCAGATCGGCTCATCGCCGATGACGTCGGCATCGTCGGAATCGACGATGAAGGCGCGCAGCCTGAGCTTGCCGCCCTGCTTGCGCTCGGCCAGCGCCGCCGCCTTGCCGATGAAATCCGCGTCCTTGCCGTAGGCGACGAAACGGTCGAGCCCGGCCTCCAGCGGCCCGTAGATCGGCCGGTATTCGCGCCCCCATGAGCCGTAGTTCTTCTCCAGACGCAGCGCGTTAAGCGCGCGCGAGCCGAACAGGCCGATGCCGAACTCTTCTCCCGCCGCCATCAGCGCTTGATAGGCGGCGCGCTGATATTCCGGCGCCACCCAGATCTCGTAGCCGAGATCGCCGGTGTAACTGACGCGGCCGACCAGGCACGGCGCCATGCCGATATCCATCTTGGCTATGGCCATGAACGGAAACGCCGCATTCGATATGTCGGAGCGGGTGGCTTTCGCCAGCACGTCCCTCGCCCTGGGACCGGCGATCGACAGGCCGGTGAGCTTCTGCCCCAGCGCCTCGATGTGGACGGACCCGTCATCGGGCAGATGCTGTTCGAACCAGCGCATGTGATATTGCTCGGCAATGCCGGAACCGGCCAGGAACCAGCCCGCTTCTTCCCGATCTTGGGCGCCCAGATTGGCCAGCGTGAAATCGCCGATCAGCCTGCCGTCTTCCTTCAGCATCGGCGCCAGGGTCATGCGACCGGGCTTCGGCAGCTTGCAGGCGAGCATCCGGTCGAGCCATGCCGCGGCCCCCTCGCTTGTCACCTTGTATTTGGC
>NZ_RZSJ01000297.1:0-7237 GCF_003998025.1 Mesorhizobium sp. M8A.F.Ca.ET.021.01.1.1 | reverse complement strand
CTCGTAGCCGGTGCCGGCCACCGGCGAGGCGGCGGAGATGCGGAAGGCGCTGATCATGCCGGCAAGGCCGGCAAGCACGGAGGTCGCGACGAACAGCCAGATCTTGACGCTGTCGGCGGGCACACCACGCGCCACCGCCGCGTTGCGGGTGGAACCGATGGCGCTGATCCAGTTGCCGAGCTTGGCGTAGCGCAGGATGTAGATGGCAAACAGCGAAAGGCCGATGAACCACCACAGCGAGGTGTAGAAGCGGAATGAACCGATGTTGAAACTGCCCGCGAGCAGTGTCACGAAGAAGCCGGGCTGGTCCCAGGATTTCAGCGGAAAGCCCTGCGTGATGTAAAGCGCCGCGCCACGCACGACGAGCAGCATCGACAGCGTGACCAGGAAGGACGAGATGCCGATCTTGGTGACGATCAGCCCGTTGATCGCGCCGATCGCGATGCACAGCACAAGTCCTGCCAGCAGCGCGACCCCGATATCGACGCCGCCATTCTGCACCAGGAGCATCACCACCACAGGCGCCAGCCCGAACACGGCGCCGACGGAAAGGTCGAATTCGCCTGCCGTCAAAAGCAGTGTCATGCCGAGCGCGATGATGCCGAGCTCGGGCAGGAACGCCATCATGTTGGAGATGTTGAGCGGCGACAGGAAATTGGCGTCGGCGACAGCGAACACCGCCAGCAGCACGATGAGGATGATGAAGGAGGAGAATTGCGGCGAGCGCAGCAGGCTGGACCTACCTTTCGCCCTCGGCGCGTCGTCTTCTGCGGCAATTGTCATGCCTGCTTGGACCATGCTTGAAAAAACGCCCGCCGCTTTAGGCGGGCGCCGGCTTCTCATTTCTTGTCGTAGAGCTTCAGGATCGGCTCGACGCTGGCGGCGTCGTAGAGACCGAAAGTATGGATGTCGTAGCCGATCGGTTCGCCCGAGGCAGCGAGCCCGAGCAGCGCCACCGGCATGAAGCCCTGCGCGGACGGGTACTGCCAGGCGGCGGCGTTGATGAAGCCATCCTTGACGGCCTGCGCCGTCTCCTTGGAATTGCCCCAGCCGACGACGGGGATTTTGCCCGCCGGCACACCGGCGCCATCGAACACGCGCTTGACGCTGGCCGCCACGGAATCGCCGAGCGCGATGATCGCCGGCGGATTGTTGGCGACCATGTAGTCGGTCATCTTGGCGATGATGCCGGCCGGATCGGTGCCGCAATCGACCACGTCATATTTGATCCCCAACGGATCGAAAACGCTGGCAATGCCCTCAGTCTCGAGCTGCTGATAGCTGGCGCCGGGAACCTCGACCGGCAGGAACACCTTGTCGCCCTGCTTCACCATCTTGTGGTCGACGAGGTATTTGGCCCAGGTGACGCCCGCTTCCTTGAGATCCGCGCCGACATAGGCCTGCCGTCCGGTCGCCGGATCGTCGGTGTTGAAGAACACGATCGGGATGCCGGCCGCCTTTGCCGCTTTCACCTCCTCGGTCCAGAGGCCCGGCTGCGCCGAGGTGGTGGCGATGCCGTCGGGCTTGGCGGCAAGCGCCGAATTGAAGGCCTCTTTCTGTGCCGCCATGTCGCCGCCGCTGAAGGAGATCTTGCAGGTCACCTTGAGCTGGTCGCAGGCCTTGGTCGCGCCGGCGTTCCAGTCGATCCAGAACGCATCCGACGGGCCGCCATGCGACAAGAGATAGAAGGTCTTCTGGCCGTCCTGCGCCTGCGCCGTCGTGCCAAGGGCGACGCCGGCGAGCACTGTCGCGGCGGCAGCCAGTTTCCAAGCGAATTTCAACATTCTTTCCTCCCTTGTTTGAAGCCGCGCCGCCATGCACCGGGCGGCGCGGCTAGCCGTCACAGGCCGTTGGCGCGGAACTTCCCGTCGAGGAACGTCTTGGCGCGCGGCACGTCGTCCTCCGACAGATGCTCGATGATCACCGGGATGTTCGGATGCTTTTCAGCCAGCCGCTGGAGATAGAGGTCGTAGTTCAGCGAACCGAGGCCGGGCGCCGGCAGTTCGATTTCACCAACCCCACGGAAGGTGTGGCTTTCCATCGCGTCGGCGTCACCGATATCGGCATGCTTCTCCGACTTGTCGTCGCCCGAGCGCTTGACGTCCTTGGCATGCGCGATCTTGATCTTGTCGGTCAGCGTGTCGAACACCTGGTTCAGGATCTGGTCCATCCGGTCGATGTTGTGGGTCTCGAAATAATTGGTCGGATCCATTAGCAGGCCGAGACCGGGATGATCGACCTGCGCGAACATCCTGACCGTCTCCTCGACCGAGCCGACGACGTTGTTGACATAGGTTTCGAGCAGGAACACCGCGCCGTGGTCATAGGCCGTCTGGGCGAGGTCGGCGATCACCTTGCGGCATTCCTCGAACCCTTCCTCGGTCTTGTTCTTGGGATGATGCACCCAGTCGGACTCGGTGTTGTAGGTGCCGGTTTCCGAGATCACGTAAGGCGAGCCGAAATGACGGGCGTTACGGATAATCTCCTTGAGATAGCCGACGCGCTTGTCACGCTCGGCTTTGTCAGGATGAATGATGTTGGTGTAGCCCGACACGCAGCAGACCGGCAGATTGTTGTCGCGGAAGACGTCGCGCACCTTCTTGGCCTTGTCCTTGGTGATCTGGCCGGCCGACAGGTCGACATCCCTGAAATGCAGGTCGAGCTGCACCGTATTGAAACCGAGCCCGCGGATCTTCTTCGCCGTCTCTTCAAGGCCGTACGGGAAATAGCCCGTGAAAATACCTGCCTGCATCATGATGTGAATTCCTCCCTGTAAGCGATTCAGTTGCCAGTGATTTCAGCTGCCAGTGATTTCAGCTGCCAGTGATTTTCAGTTGATCGAGTTTGTCGAGATTTCGGAAAGCTTGACGGTGCGGCCCAACGCGATGGAGCGGTAGCCCGCCTCCACCAGCGCCATGGTCTTGACGTTGTCGGCAACAGTGAGCGCCGGCGGCGTGCCGGTCTTCACCGCATGCTGCAACTGCTCCATCACCCCGATGAAGGCATGCGGGAACCACATCGTCTCCCAGCTCGGGCTGACCCACTCGCCCCCGGTCGTCTCCGCCGAGGCGTAAGTCAGTGTCGAGGCGGCACCCGTCGGCCAGCCGATCGTGCCCTTGGCGACGCCCTTGGTGCCGTCGACGCGCCAGTTGATGTGCTGGTCGTCGCGATAGCCCTCCTGGCGCGGACCGGACCAGACGTCCTCCAGCGACACGGCGAGCACGCCTGTGGGGAAACGCAGCGTCGAGACGGTGATGCCGTCGGAATGGTCGAACTGCGTGCGCGGATCCTTACGCGTCAGCGTCGTGATCTCGTCGGGATCGCCGAACAGGAAGCGCAGCACGTCGAGGTGATGCACGCTCATATTGGCGAGCGTCAGCCGGTCGTAACCTTGAAGGAAAGTCTGCCAATGCGGGATGGCATGCATGTCGATCTGCGCGAAGACGATATCGCCCAGCGCGCCGCTGTCGATGATCTGCTTCAACACGCGCATCGACTGGTCGTAACGCATGTTCTGATTGACCGAGAGGATCTTGCCGGCCTTCGCCGCCTCGTCGCGCAGCTTGACGGCTTCCTCGACCGACAGCGCCAGGGGCTTCTGCGCCAGGATCCCCTTGATATGCTTCTGCTTCAGCGCATGGCGGATCAGCGCCGGCTGCTGGTCGGGCGGAAAGGCAAGGTCGATGATCTCGATATTTGCGTCCTCGATCAGTTGTTCAGGCGTGTCGTGGACGGTCGGGATGCTCCAACGGTCAGCGACCTTTTGCGCATTCGCTTTTGTGCGCGAAGCGATCGCCACCACCGGGAACCCCGCCTCCTTGTAAGCGGCCAGGTGGCACTCGGCCATGATCATGCCGGCGCCGACGCAGCCGATCCTGTATTCCTTCGTGCGGACCTTCACATCCGGCTCGAAGCCCTTGCCTGTCATGCCTTCCTCCCGAAATTCTGTCCTTGCGGCCGCATTCATCTTGCCAACGCGCCTCCGCCCTGTCCGAAATAATGCACGCGTGCCGGCTCGCAGGATATCGCCACCATCGCATCGGGCCTGATATCGGGCTGGCCGCGCAGCAGTGCCTTCAGCCGCGCCTGCCCGGCGGCGAGCGTCACCACGGTGTAGCCGCCAAGCGGCTCGACCTCGAACACCCGCGCCGGGCGGCCCTGGCCCGCCTTCCCGTTGTCGCTCCAGGGGCTGACCTTGATGTCTTCCGGCCTCAGTCCGATCTCGACTGCGTCGGCCGGAGCCGCGCGGTCGGCGATGCTGAGCGCGCCTTCGGCCGCTTCGACGCCGCTCTCGCCGCGAACGGATTTGAGGATGTTCATGACAGGCGAACCGAGCAGCCGCGCCACATAGGTGCTGACCGGGCGGTCATAGATCTCGGCCGGCGCGCCGATCTGCCTGATCCTGCCATAGTCCAGTATGGCGATGCGGTCGGCGATCGACATCGCCTCTTCCTGGTCATGGGTGACATAGATCAGCGTCTTGCCGAGGTCGCGCTGGATGCGCTTCAACTCAACGCGCGTTTCCTCGCGCAGCCGCGCATCAAGCGCCGAGATCGGATCGTCCATCAGGTAGGCATTGGGATCGCGCACCAGCGCCCGTGCGATCGCCACGCGCTGCCGCTCGCCGCCCGAAAGCTGCGCCGGCGGCTTGTGCAGGATATGACCGATATGCAGCTTGGCCGCGACATCGGCGACGCGCCGCTTGATATCGACGTCGGCGACCTTCCGCTCAACCAGCGGAAAGCGGACATTGTCGAGCGCGCTCATATGCGGGAACAACGCCAGGTTCTGGAACACCATCGCCACGTTGCGCTCGGCCGGCGACACGGTGTTGACCTGCTTGCCACCGATGAGGATTTCGCCGGCATCCGGCGTCTCCAGCCCGAGCACCAGCCGCAGGATGGTCGACTTGCCCGACAGCGGCGGCCCGAAGAAGCAGAAGAACTCGTTGTCGTTGACGGTGAACGAGGCATCGTCGACGGCAAGTGTGCCGCCATAGCGTTTCGTGACATTGCGGAAGACGATATCGGCCATGGCTCAGCCCGCCCTCATCGCAAGGCCGCTGACGGCGTCGAAGATGCGCACCGATGGCGCCGCGGGTGCGACAACGGCGGTTTGCCCGATCGACAACCCGACATCATTGTCGAACACCGCTTTCACGGCGCCCTCGCCCCGTCCGAGATGAACGATGGTACGTGCACCGATGCGTTCGACGAAGGTGACAGGCATGGCAAGCCCGCGCCCGTCTTGGGCCAAGGCCACCTGTTCCGGCCGGAAGCCGTAAAGCACCTCGCCGCGTGCGCCGCGCACACTGGCCGCCAGCTCATCCGGCAATGGCGGCGTGATGCCCAGCGGGCCGAGATCGACGACCAGACCCGGGTCGCTCTCCGCCGGCCTGCCCTTGAGCAGGTTCATGCCCGGCGCGCCGATGAAGCGGGCGACGAAGACATTGGCCGGATTGTTATAGACCTCCAGCGGCGTGCCGACCTGCTGCAGCACGCCATGGTCCATGACCGCGATGCGGTCGGCCATGGTCATCGCTTCCAACTGGTCGTGGGTGACGTAGACCATGGTCTGCTTGAACTGGCGCTGCAGCTGTTTCAGCTCGGTGCGCATGACCGCGCGGAAGGCCGCGTCGACATTGGACAGCGGCTCATCGAGCAGAAAGATCGCCGGCTCCATGATCGCCGAGCGGCCGATCGCCACGCGCTGCAGGATGTTGACCGAAAGCCTGTCGGCCTTGCGGTCGAGCAGCGGCGTCAGTTGCAACAGCTCTGCGATGGCGCCGACGCGCCGGTCGATCTCGGCTTTCGCGGCACCGCGCATCCTCGGCCCGTAGGCAAGGTTCTGGCGCACCGTCATATGGGTGAAGATGGCATAGTTCTGGAAGACGAAGCCGACGCCGCGCCGGCCCATCGGCACCCCGGCCATGTCGCGCTCGCCGAACAGGATCTTGCCGCTGCTCGGCTCTTCCATGCCGGCGATCATGTTCATCGTCGTCGACTTGCCGCAGCCGGACGGCCCGAGCAGCGCCATGAACTCGCCGTCGGCGATTTCGAGGTCCATGGTCTTCAGCGCCGTGAAGTCGCCGAACGTCTTGGTGAGGTGCTTGAGCTGGATCGCGCTCATGCCGGCACCTGTCTCGCCCGCGCCATGCGCTTCATGGCGAACACGGCGACGATGGAGAGCACGACCAGGATGGCCAGCGCGATCGCCGCGACATAGCCCCAGATCAGGTCCTGCGTGGTGACCTTGTAGATGTAGACGGAGATCGTCTCGGTGGCGACGCCCGGGCCGCCGCCGGTCATGATGTAGAGCGTATCGAAGATCTTGAAGTTCTCGATCACCCGGATCGCCAGCGCGATGATGATGATCGTCTTCATCTTCGGCAGCACGATGGTGGTAAAGCGCTGCCAGGGATTGGCGCCGAGCAGCGTCGCTGCCTTGATCTGGTCCTCCGGCACGCCGACGAGGCCCGCGAGCAGGATCAAGAACATCAGCGGCGTCCACTGCCAGATATCGGCGATCATCACCGCGATCAGCGCCAGCGTCGGGTCCGACAGCCAGGCAATGGTGACTTGCGTGCCGGTGACTGCCGACAGGATGTCGTTCACCGGGCCGCCCGACTGGAACAGCATGAAGAACATGTAGCCGGCCACCGCCGGCACCACCATCATCGGCATCAAGAGGATCGAATAGAAGATGCGCTTGCCGGGAAAATCGTCGGCGAACAGCGTCGCAAGTGCCAGGCCGAGCAGGAACTCGGCTGGCACGCAGACGATCATGACGATGGCAGTGCGCTTCAGCGCGCTCCAGAAGCGCGCGTCGGCGGCGAGGTCGGTGTAGTTGGCGAAGCTGTCCCACATCTCCCAGGCGTTCCACCAGCCGAGGCCCGAGAGCGGCGACCAGTCGGTGACGCTGATGTAGAGCTGCATCAACAGCGGAAAGGCCGAGATAAACAGCACCAGGATCTGCGCCGGCAAGGTCAGGCGAAAGCCCAGCCGCGTGCCTTCGTCGCGCAGGACTGGCTTGCCGCGCACGGCGCCCATCTCGTCCTCCGAAATCGTTGCGGTCAAGGCGCTCATTGCTTGAGCGCCCCAAAGGTCAGCCCGCGCACCAGATGGCGCTGGATGGCGATGCCCATGATGACCGGCGGCACGGCGGCGATCAGCCCGAGTGCTGCCTTGGCGCCATAGAGCTGGCCGGTCATCGACGACGACAGCGAGGCCATGTAGAC
>NZ_RZSJ01000296.1:0-7264 GCF_003998025.1 Mesorhizobium sp. M8A.F.Ca.ET.021.01.1.1 | reverse complement strand
GGCATCGGCTTCGAAATCACCGAAACCGCCGCCGTTACCAATTTCGATGCCGCCGAAACCTTCGTGCGCAAGGCGCGCGAGCGGCACTGCAGGGTCAGCCTCGACGATTTCGGCGCCGGCATGAGCTCGTTCGAATATCTCAGGCGCTTTCCGGTCGATGCCATCAAGATCGACGGCTCCTTCATCGAGCACGTCACGGAAAGCCGCTTCGACCGCGAGATCGTGCTGGCCATCACCAGCATTGCCCGCAGCCTCGGTTGCGCAGTCGTCGCCGAGAAGATCGAGCGGCAGGACACGGTGGCCATGCTGGATGACATGGGCGTCGAGTTCGGCCAGGGATTTCTGCTGCACCGGCCCGAACCGCTGGAGCGGATCGTGGCGCGGGCGGCGCGAATGGCCGGCGGCGCATCGAGACGCATGGCGTCCTGATGGACAAAACGCATGTCGCTCCAAAAGCGACCTGGATAGCGACATGCGTGAAGACGAAGACTTGATGCGCAGACTGAATCCGTTCAGCGCGACGCGTTCTGTTCAGCCGAGCCGGCGCGCCGCCACTCGCGAAAATTCCAGTACCCCCGGTTCCGGCTTCCTGTGCTGTGCTTCCGCCACTGTCTCGATCAACAGGTCGAGGGCCTCGCATGTCGAACGGCTCGTCTCGTCATTGCCGCGCAGATGGTGGTAGGCGCGTTCGAGATGGAGCCGGGCGGCTGAAAAATCGCTGGTCAATGGTCCCTCCATGATCCCGCCCTAATGTATTTTGGCCGGCCTGGCGCAAGGTGGGGTAAATATCCACAGGCGCTTTTAATTCAAATGCTGGCAAATGCCGCGCGGCGATGGCGCCGCCGTGTCAGGAGTGGCGGCGCCGCGGCTTTGCGCGGTGTGGCGGCGCGGCTAGACTGCGCTCTTTTGTCCGAGGTGAAATCGATGATCGTCCAAGCCTGCATCAACGGCGCGCGTCCGCGCGATTTCCATCCCAGCCTGCCGCTGACGGCGCAAGCGATGGCCGGCGACGCGGCGGCCTGCGTTGCCGCGGGTGCGGCCGAACTGCACATCCATCCGCGGGGCGCCGACGGGCGCGAAAGCCTGGCGGCGGTGGATATGACGGTCCTTGCCGTGCGCCAGGCCTGTCCGGGCACATTGATAGGCGTGTCGACCGGCGCCTGGATCGAGAACGATGTGGCGCGGACCCGCGCGGCGATCGCGGCCTGGCGCGAACTGCCCGACTACGCCTCGGTCAATCTCTCGGAGGCCGACGCACCCGATGTGATGGAGTTGTTGCGCGGGCAGGGCGTCGGCATCGAGGCGGGGCTTGCCACCACGGAAGATGCCGAGCGCTTCGTGGCGTTGGCCGATCATGGCCGCGTGCTGCGCATCCTGATCGAGATCGACATACCGGACCTGCCCACGGCCCTCGATGAGGCGCACGGCATCGCCGCCGTGCTCGAGCGCGCCGGCGTGCGGCGGCCGATCCTGCTGCACGGCGTCGACGGCACTGCCTGGCCGTTCGTGGAGCTTGCGCGGCAAAAGCGCTGGTCGACACGGGTCGGGCTGGAGGACGGCAAGACGCTGACCGACGGAACGGTGGCGAAGGACAATGCGCAGATCGTGGCCGCGGCCGCCGCAATCTTCCGCTCCACGAGTTAAGCTGAACCGCGGCCCGCCTCAGACTTGCTGGCCGTCTGGTGCAGTCCACGCACGCAAAACGTGTTTCTGGATCTTGCCGGACGCGGTGCGCGGCAGCGCCTCGGCGGGCAAGAACTCCTTCGGCACCTTGTAACGGGCGATGTGGGCGGCGCAGTGACTTGCCAGAGCGGCCGAATCCAGGACCCGACCGGATTTGACCACGACGAAGGCGCGGCCGACTTCGCCCCAGCGCTCGTCGGCGACGCCGATCACGGCGGCTTCGGCGATATCGGGATGGTCGAGCAGCACCATCTCGATTTCCATGGGATAGACGTTCTCACCACCGGAGATGAACATGTCCTTGCGGCGGTCCACGAGGGTGACGAAGCCTTCGTCGTCGCGCCGCGCGATGTCGCCGGTGCGGAACCAGCCATCGCTGGTGAAGGCGCGCGCCGTCTCTTCCGGCCGGTTCCAGTAGCCCGGCGTGATCGAGGGGCCGGACAGCCATATCTCGCCCGGTTCACCGGCGGCGACGTCCTGGCCGTCGTCGTCGACAATGCGCAGGCCGATCGTCGGCGCCGGCAGGCCGGCCGAGCCGGCCTTGCGGGCGATCCGTTCGGCCTCGACCGGCATGCCAAGCACGGTGCCGGCTTCCGTCATGCCGAAGCCATCGACCATGCGGACGCCTTGCGCCAGCCACCAGTTGATATCGATGGCCGGGTTCGGCGCGAAGTCGGGGTGTTCCCGCAGCATCCTGGCCATCTGCGGCACGCAGAAATAATGGGTGACGCCAAGCGTGGGGTCGGCCAGGCGGCGGTTGGTGGCAGCGGCATCGAAACCGGGCGAGATCATCACCGTGCCGCCCTGCAGCAGCGGCGGGCGCAGGCTGGTGACGAGACCGATGACGTGGAACATCGGGGCATCGCAGAGGAAGACGCTGGCATTGCCGACGCGCCCGAGCACACCGAAATTGACCGCCGTGGCCAAGGCGTTGCGCTCCGTGACGACGACGCCTTTCGGGCGGCCCGAGGTGCCCGACGTGTAGAGGATGATCGACGGTGCATCGCTGTCCGGCAAGGGACGGCGCGGCGCAGGTGCCTGGGCCTCGACCGCCCTTGCGAAGGCCGCGACTTCGACCGACAGGCAGCCTACCGGCAACGCTATTTCGAGTGGCGCGTCATGCAGCAGCAACACCGGGCCGCAATCGGCCAGGATCGCCTGCCGTTCGGCGCCGGCGAGGCGCCAGTTGAGCGGCACGAAGACGGCGCCGAGCCGCATCGCGGCCTGCTGCAGGATAAGCAGGTCGGCGCTGTTGCGGGCAAGCGTGGCGATCCGCTGCCCCTGTTCGAGGCCCCAGGCGGTTTCGAGGACGCCGACGGCGCGCTGGATGGCCCGGTCGAGCGCCGCATAAGTCCAGCGCCGGCCGGATGCCAGGTCGACGCAGGCAAGACGATCCGGCTGCGTCCCGGCGTGCAGGGCCACGGGATCCGATGTCGTCCAGGCCGGCATTCGCATCTCCTCCCAGATTGCGTCGATGGTTTATTGCGTCATCTGGCCTTGTCGTAGGCGCCAAGACCCGGTTTGTAGCTCTTCTCGTCGATGAACTGGCGGATGCCTTCCTTGCGGCCGTCATTGTCATGGAAGTTGGCCGCTTCCTGCGCCCGCACGAGATAGTCCTCGGCATTGTCGTAGGTCATCTCGGCGACACGGCGGATGGCATCCTTGGTCGCCTTCAGGGCAATCGGGTTCTTCTTCAAAAGAACGTTCGCGACCTCGGTGACACGCGTCTTCAGATCGGCCAGCGGCAGGCTTTCATTGACCAGCTTCCAGGCGGCGGCTTTCCTGCCGTCGATGAGCTCGCCGGTCAGCGCGTGGTACATGGCGTCGCGCATCGACAGGAGATCGACCACCACCTTGGTGGCGCCGCCGCCGGGCAGGATGCCCCAATTGATCTCGGACAAGGCGAATTGCGCCTCGTCGGCGGCAAAGGCGAGATCGCAGGCAAAGAGCGGACCATAGCCGCCGCCGAAACACCAGCCATTGACCATGGCGATGGTCGGCTTGCCATACCAGCGCAGGCGCCGCCACCAGCCATAGGCTTCGGACTGCGCCTTGCGGATGGCGCCGAGGCCCTTGGCTTCGGTCTCGCGGAAATACTCCTTGAGATCCATGCCCGCCGACCAGGCGCTGCCTTCGCCCGATAGCACCAGCACGCCGACATCGTCGCGGAATTCGAGCGCGTCCAGAACCTCCATCATGCGCCGGTTGAGCGGCGGGTTCATGCAATTGCGCTTGTCCGGCCGGTTGAATCGCACCCAGGCGATGCCATTCTCGACATCGAAGGCAACGGGCTCTTCGGTCATGGTCAGTGTCCTCCCTTGGATTTCACATGCACGGAAATTGCTATGATGCATAGCTATATATTTGCTATGTCGCATAGTCTTTTCTGCTTGACAAGGACTTTGATCGCGGCGATCGGTTCAACATGGAAGAGATTCACACCGGTCCCAGTGCGCGCCCCGATCCCGGTGAGCCGGGGGCGATGGCCGAAGACGCGCTCGACGCGCAGATCGGCTACAATCTCAGGCGTGCCTCGACCTTGGCCTTGAGTGATTTCGCGGTCGAACTGGCCGATGCGGCGCTGCGCCCGGTGACCTACGGCATGCTGGCGCTGATCGACGAACAACCCGGCATCCGTGCCGCGGAACTTTGCCGCCAGCTCGGCATGAAGAGCGCCAACATGGCGCCGCTGCTCGCCGAACTCGAGGGGCGGGGGCTGGTCGAACGCGACGACCATGCGGACGACAAGCGGGTACAGGTGCTGACCCTGACACCGGCCGCACGCAAGGCCATGCCCGGATGGCGGCAACAGGTTCGCCGGCACGAAGACCGCTTCCTGCATCGGCTGACAGCCAAGGAGCGGGCAACGCTGCTTCGCCTGCTGCGCCTCATCTGGACGGAGCAAGGCTAGGACCTTGCCAGCCGCCGGCGAACACAGCGCCGCCAGCCGCGCGGCAACCCATGTCATTTGAGGACAGATGAAATAAGGCCACATTCGAGGGCGATGGAGATGTCAAACAGCTTTGGAGCTCTCGCATGTCGCTATCCGGTACGACAACCCGCTACGGACGCCTCGCTCAGGCATTTCATTGGCTGACGGCACTGCTGGTGCTCATTGCCTTCCTGGTCTCCGCGGGTGGCCCTCCGGAGCGGGTCTATTCAGCGGCCAGGGCATCGACGCTGTTGCTGCACGAGTCGCTCGGCTTCGCCGTTTTCTGCTTGCTGGCCATTCGCCTGATCTGGCGCCGCTTCGATCGCATTCCCGATGCTCCGGTCATGCCGGCCTGGATGGAGGTCGCCTCCAAGGCAACGCATTGGGCGCTCTATGCGCTGCTGTTCGCGGTGCCGGCGACAGCCATGGCCGGCGCCTTGTTCGGCGGCCATCCGGTCACTGTCTATGGGCTGGGAGCGATCGGTCCGTTTTCCGGCACCTGGGGCGCTCCGCTGACCGAGATCCACGGCACGCTCGGCGATATCATGATGTGGCTCGCCGGCCTGCACGCGGCCGCCGCCATCTTCCATCACGTCTTCCTTCGCGACCGGGTGCTGAGCCAGATGCTGCCGGGCCTGCCCGATCCATCGTCCGGGCAGGGCGGCTGAACGCGGTCAGTCGAGAATGATGCGGATCGCCTGATCGACGACCGGATGCAGGCCGCTGGCCTGGAAGGAGAGGCGATTGCCGGAGCCGACATTGCTGGTCATGGCGATGGTGAGGTCCGTCTCGGGATCGTGCAGCATGACGGCGACATAGCCTGGAATGCTGCCCTGATGCCCATAGAAGGCACGGTCGGCATAGGTGCTCTGGAACATGCCGGCACCCGTCTCGCGCATGCGCGTGCCTGGAAAACTCGCCGGCACGCGGTGTTCGAACATCTCGGCGAAGAAGGGCTGATACAACAGCTTGCCGCAGAACAGGCCCCGCATGAAGCCCACCATGTCGGATGGCGTCGACACCATGTCGCCGCAGCCATAGGCGGCGCCGAACGGGAAGGAATCCGAAGAGTCCTGCAGCTCGTCGGAATAGGGCAGCACGCCGTCCATGCGCCACATCTCGCCGCCCGAGGCGATGTCGGTGGGCGCGTTCGGCGCCGGCGGCGGCCGGTGGTAATAGCCGCGCACCATCGATGTTTCCGGGAAGGGTTCGGTCGCCGGCGACCAGGTGTTCTTCAGGCCAAGCGGGTCAAGGATCGCGCTTCTGACATAGGCGCCCAGCGGCTGGCCGGTGACGGCCTCGATCACCATGCCGGCCAGGACATAGCCGGTGTTGTTGTAGACGGCGGGTCCGCCCGGCGCCTTCTGCTTGTCGGAGGCGAAGGCGATGTCGACCAGCTGTCGCGGCGTCCATTGCCGGCCCGGGTCCATCGGAATGTAATATTCGAATTCCGGCAGGCCGCTGCGATGGTTGATCAGCTGCCGCACCGAAATGTCTTTGGCGCCGGGCAGGTCCGCGAACCAGGAGGAGATCGGCGCGCCAAGGTCGAGCTTGCCGGTCTCGGTGAGCTTGACCAGGGCGGCGGCGACGAAGGTCTTGGTGCAACTGCCGATCTTGAACAGCTGGTCTGAATTGACAGGGGTGCCATGCGCGCGGTCGGCGAGGCCGGCGGTAAGGGCCGTTGGTGTTGAGCCACCCTTGGCATAGGCGAGCGAAGCACCGACAGCGCCGTCGGCGAGGTAGGTGTCGAGTAGGGCGTTCAGGTTCTTTGTCATGGATGTCTCGCTTTCCTTTTTTCCTTCTCCCCTTGTGGGAGAAGGTGGATCGGCGCGCAGCGCCGAGACGGATGAGGGGTGCGTGACGGAGTGAGGCGTTGGCGTTCCCTGGAACACCCCTCATCCGACCTCGCTTCGCGAGGCCACCTTCTCCCACAAGGGGAGAAGGGAAGGGCGGCGCTCCGCTCTATTCCGCCATATCGACCGCAGCGAAATTCTGCCGGCCGAAGGGGTCGAGCACATAATTCAGCACGCTCTTGCGGATCGGGATCGCCACCATCGAATGGGCGATCGGCGCCACCGGCACCTCGGCCTTCAGGATCGCCTGCGCCTTGCCGTAGATCGCGGCGCGTTCTTTCGGGTCGGCGGCGACGCGGCCTTCGTCCAGCAGTTTTTCGAAATCCTTGTCGCACCAGCGCGAGCGGTTGGAGCCGCCCTTCACGCCGTCGCAGGACAGGAGATAGCTCAGCATGTTGTCGGGGTCGCCATTGTCGCTGCTGCCGCCGAGCAGGAACGTGTCCTGTTCGCCCGCCGCGGTGCGCTTGAGATATTCGCCCCATTCGAAGCTGACGATCTCCGAGTGCACGCCGACCTTTGCCCAGTCGGCCTGAATCATCTCGGCCATGCGCTTGGCGTTGGGGTTGTAGGGGCGCGACACCGGCATCGCCCACAGGCTGATCTTGAGGCCGTTTTCGTGGCCGGCCTCCTTCAGCAGCTTCTTGGCGCCATCGGGATCATAGTCGATGCCGGCATCGGTGACGGCGCCGAGCTGCGCCGGCGGCACGACGCTGCCGGCTACGGTGCCGGCGCCGGCATAGACCGCTTCGACGATCGCCTTGCGGTCGATGGCCTTGGCCAGTGCCGTGCGCACGCG
>NZ_RZSJ01000295.1:0-7341 GCF_003998025.1 Mesorhizobium sp. M8A.F.Ca.ET.021.01.1.1 | reverse complement strand
CCCGAGGTCTCGGCGCGGCCGCAGGTGAACGCGGCGCGCAAGGCCTATGACGAGAAGCGGCGGATGCAGAGCGTCGGCGATTGACGCCGGCGCTGAAGCTCCTTCCTTCTCCCCGTCTCTATACGGGGAGAAGGTGCCGGCAGGCGGATGAGGGGCAGCGCCAACCAACAGGTAATAAGCAGTTCTAAACCGGAGTGACGACTTGAAAGCCAAACTGGGCATGTCCCCCATCGCATGGTGGAACGACGATCTTGCCGAACTGAGCGATGACGTGTCGCTGGAAGAGTGTCTGCGCCAGTCGCGCTCTGCCGGTTTCACCGGCATGGAAATGGGCCGGCGCTTTCCCAAGGACCCAAAGGTGATGCTGCCGATCCTGAAGGCCGCCGACGTCACGCTATGCGGCGGCTGGTTTTCCGGCACGCTGGTCGACGAGGAGATGGCTGCCAACAAGGACCGCATCCAGCCGATGATCGACCTGTTCAAGGCGGTCGACGCGCCCTGCATCGTCTATGGCGAGGTCGGACGCTCGATCCAGGGCGACCGCGCGAAGCCGCTTTCCACCAAGCCGAAACTCACCAGTGACGAAATGAAGGCCTACGCGCGGCGCCTGACGGAATTCGGCGAATGGTGCGCCGAGCAAGGCATGCCGCTTTCCTACCATCACCACATGGCGGCGGTGGTCGAGACCGAGCCGGAACTCGATGCCTTCATGCGCCATTCCGGCGAAGGCATACCGCTGCTGCTCGATGCCGGCCATCTGGCCTTTGCCGGCGGCGATGTGCTGCGCGCCATCGACAACCACCACAAGCGCATCAGCCATGTCCATGTGAAGGACGTGCGCATGGACGTGATCGACGGGCTCGACCGCACGAAACAATCCTTCCTCGACGCCGTGGCGCTCGGCGCCTTCACCGTGCCGGGCGACGGTTCGCTCGATTTCGGGGCCATCGTGCAGCGCTTCGCCGATCATGGCTATGAAGGCTGGTTCGTGGTCGAGGCCGAGCAGGACCCCAGGAAGAACCCGCCGCTGAAAATGGCGCAGGTTGGCCATAAGGAACTGATGCGGGTGATGACCGCCGCCGGCTACACCGTCGAGACGCAGGGCTTCCCGAATGCCTGAAGGCTGGATTGGTCGCCACCGGTGGCTTATCTGAGAACTGGTTCAGCAACTCTCGGATGGCGCGATGAAAGATTATGAACACCCGTTCTTCCGGCCGCTGTGGCGGCGCGTTGCCGTCGTCGCGGTCTGCGTGATCTGGTCGGTGATCGAGTTCGCCTCCGGCACCCCGTTCTGGGGCGTGATTGCGCTCGGCTTCGCCGGCTATGCCGTCTGGCAGTTTTTTTATCTGTACAAGCCGGTGGAGGAGACGAAGGCAACGGCTGCGGAACCCAAGGTCGGCATCGAACCCAAGGAATGATGGAAGAAGTTCCAGTGGATTGGATACGTGCGTAACGGATCGCATACGTTGGTGATTGGCCGAAACGCTCCTCGCTTCGTCATCCTAGGGCGGAGCAAGGAGCGCAGCGACGCGGCGCAGACCCTAGGATCCATGCCGTTGGATTGAAGCGTTGCGACGGTGCAGAATTCCGCTCCGCTCCGCTGCGGGGTCACGGAATGGATCCTAGGGTCTCCGCGACGGAGCTTCGCTCCTGCTACGCCCTAGGATGACGAAGTTGGGAGGCTTCGGCCGATCTCGAAGATTTGCGATAGGAGAGACAAAAATGTCGAAACTGCTCGTCAAAGCCGACAAGGGCAATGGCCGCGTCGCGCATGTCACGCCGCAAGGCGCTGGCTGGACCTATGTCGGTTTCGATCTGCATCGGCTGAAGCCCGGCCAGAGCGCCTCGGGACAGTCGGACGACCGCGAAGTCTGCCTGGTCTTCGTGACCGGCAAGGGTACGGCAAAAGCCGGCGGCAAGGATCTCGGCCTGCTCGGCGAGCGCATGTCGCCTTTCGAGGGCAAGCCGTGGTCGGTCTACGTGCCGCAGGGATCGGACTGGTCGGTGACGGCCGATACCGAGCTGGAACTCGCGGTATGCTCGGCGCCCGGCCTTGGCGGCGGCTTGCCGGTCCGGGTGATCGGGCCGGACGATCTCGGCCAGGAGGTGCGCGGCAAGGGCACCAACACGCGCTACGTCACCAACATCCTGCCTGAGGGGCAGCCGGCCGACTCGCTGCTGGTGGTCGAGGTCATCACGCCCGGCGGCCACACGTCGAGCTACCCGCCGCACAAGCACGACCAGGACAATCTGCCCGCTGAATCCTATCTCGAGGAAACCTACTACCACCGCCTCAACCCGCCGCAGGGTTTTGCCTTCCAGCGCGTCTATACCGACGCCGACAAGGATGGCCGGCGCGCGCTGGACGAAGCCATGGCGATCGAGGACGGCGATGTCGTGCTGGTGCCCAAGGGCTATCACCCTTGTGCCGCCTGCCATGGCTATGACCTCTATTACCTCAATGTGATGGCCGGGCCGAAGCGGACGTGGAAATTCCACAACGCGCCCGAGCACGAATGGTTGATGAAGGCCTGACCGTCTTGCGTTTCCGGTTGAACTTGTTGGTCCAGTTGGGAAAAATCGTCGGCTAACGACCCTGAGGGTCGATTTGCCTTCGAAAACCCTTCAAAGCTTCGTCAATCCGTCATGGAAATCACCTATGGCAACGTTTCTGACGAGGACTTCCCATGCGTTATGCCATCTATTTCACCCCCAGGCAGGACGAGCCGCTGGCGCGTATCGCCGCCAACTGGCTGGGCCGCGACCCGTTCGGTGCCGCGACCAGGCCGGTTGAGGCCGTGGCCGACCTGTCGGCGGCGGAAGTGGCCTTCCACACCGCTTCGGCGCGCCGCTATGGCTTTCACGCCACGCTGAAAGCGCCCTTCCGCCTGGCCGCCACCGAGACCGAGGCTTCGCTGCGCGCGGCGCTAGACCATTTTGCCGAAGCAACGCCGGTTGTGACGATCCCGCGCCTCGTCGTCAGCCAGATCGACAGTTTCTTCGCGCTGGTGCCGGAGGGTCCGCTGCCTCCGCTCAAGCGCTTCGCCGACGACGTCGTGCGCGATTTCGACCGGTTTCGCGCGCCGCTGAGCGAGGCCGAGATCGAGCGGCGCAGCCCGGATTCGCTGAAGCCTGCCGAGTTTCGCAATCTCTGCCAGTGGGGCTATCCCTATGTTTTCGAGACCTTTCGCTTCCATATGACCCTGTCAGGCCGGGCCGGCCCACAGGAAAGCCCTCGCCTGCGCGCGGCGATCGACGGCCTTTTCGCCGATGTGTTGCGCCAGCCCGTGCTGGTGGATGCGCTGACATTGTTTGTCGAACTCGAACCCGGTGCGCCGTTCATGGTGCTGTCCCAGCACGCGCTTGGATGCCGCCCGGCCAGAAAAACCGCCTGACAGGCGCCGGAAGAAGCAAGGACCAGCCGCAATGACCGCCGAAACTGTTCTTTCCAACGCCCGCATCGTTCTTGCCGACGAGATCGTCGAAGGCTCGCTGGTGCTGCGCGACGGCTTTATCGCCGGCATCGATGCCGGCGCGGCCCGGACCGGCGAGGACATGGGCGGCGACTTCATCATTCCAGGACTGGTCGAACTCCACACCGACCATCTCGAGGGCCATTATGCGCCGCGGCCGAAAGTGCGCTGGAACCCGATCGCCGCGGTGCTTGCCCATGACGCGCAGGTGGCGACCGCCGGCATCACCACCGTGCTCGATGCGCTCCGCGTCGGCATGGACGAGGACGCCGACCTGACATCGGACGACATCCGCAAGCTGGCCGATGCGATCGAGGACAGTGTCCAGCAGGAGCGGCTGCGGGCAGACCATTTCATCCATCTGCGCTGCGAGGTCTCGGCACCGGACTGCCTGAGGGCCTTCGCCAATTTCGAGACAGACGACAGGGTGAAACTGGCGTCGCTGATGGATCATGCGCCGGGCCAGCGCCAGTTCGTCAACCTTGAAACCTACGCCTACTACTACCAGCGCAAGCTGAAGCTCTCGGATCAGGATTTCAAGAAATTCTGCGAGAAGCGGATGGGCGAGTCGGCACGCAATTCAGGACCGAACCGCGTCTTCCTCGCCGCCGCCTGCCAGGAGCGCGGCATCGTGCTCGCCAGCCATGACGACGCCACGTCGGCTCATGTCGACGAGGCCATCGAGCAGGGCGTGAGGGTCGCCGAGTTCCCGACCACAGAGGAAGCGGCGCGGGCCTCGAAGGCCGCCGGGCTCGGCGTGCTGATGGGCGCGCCCAATGTCATGCGCGGCGCCTCGCATTCGGGCAATGTTTCGGCACGCACCCTGGCCAGTGACGGCCTGCTTGACATCCTGTCGTCCGACTACATCCCCTTCAGCCTGATCCAGTCGGCCTTCTTCCTCGGCGACATGGTCGAAGGCATTTCGCTGCCGCAGGCCGTCGCCATGGTCTCGAAGAACCCGGCGCAGGCCGTCGGCCTTGACGACCGCGGGATCATCGAACAGGGACGCCGCGCCGATCTGGTGCGGGTGCGCGTCGACGATCGTGTTCCGGTCGTGCGCACCGTGTGGCGGCAGGGATGCCGGGTGGCATGATGGTGTCGGCCTTGATCGAGCGCGAACTGTCCGCCGAAACCTTTCCGATCCGTCATGGCGTCTTTGTTGCTGTCGTAGGCCCTAGCGGTGCCGGCAAGGACACGGTGATCGGTTACGCCAAGGCGCTTTTCGCCGACGAGACGCAGCTGGAGTTCGTTCGCCGCGTCATCACCAGGCCGAGCGATGCGGCGAGCGAGGATCACGACACGCTGGCCGACGCCGCCTTCGCCGAGGCCGAGGCCGATGGCGCCTTCGCCATCTCCTGGGAAGCGCATGGCCTGCGCTATGGCCTGCCCGCCGATGTCGACTGGTCCGTTTCCAATGGCCACGTCGCCGTTGCCAACGTATCGCGCGCGGTCATCCCGACCTTGCGCGAACGCTATGCCAATCTGGCGATCGTCGAGATCACCGCTTCGCCCCAGGTGCTGGCCGAGCGGCTGGCGATGCGCGGCCGCGAGTCGCGCGGCGAAGTGCTGGCACGGCTGGCGCGCAGCGCCAGTGTGACCTTGTCCGGCCCTGGCGTCACCTCGATCGACAACAGCGGTCCGCGCGAGGTGGCCGGTGAGCGCTTCGCCGAGCTGCTACGCAAAGCAATGGCCTTCTCCGACATGTCGGGGCTGATCTGATCGAGGCCAGTTTCACCCGTCTGCTTGCGCTGCCGCCGGAACGCCTTGGGCTGCTGGCCGCGTAGGGTGATTCTGGACTACGATCCGGGAATTCGCCCCCAGGGAATCAGGGTCGAGCAAGACAGGAAGCCTTGATGCAGACACTGACACCCATCCTCTCGACAGTCACGGCGGCATTTCTCGCCTCCCTGGTCGAGGTCGTCGAAGCCTTCACCATTGTGCTCGCGGTCGGGGTGACACGCAGCTGGCGTCCGGCCTTGACGGGTGCTGCGCTGGCTCTGGCAGTGCTGGCAGCCCTGGTGCTGGCGTTCGGGCCGCTGCTGGCGCTTGTCCCCATCAACACGCTGCAGTTCATCGTCGGGGTGCTGCTAATCCTGTTCGGCATGCGCTGGCTGCGAAAAGCCATCCTGCGCAGCGTCGGCGTCATCGCCCTGCATGACGAAGAGGCGGCCTTCGCCAAGGAAACCGCCGCGCTGCACCGGCAGGCTGACGATCGGCGCGCCGACTACCTCGCCGGGCTGGCCTCGTTCAAGGCGGTGCTGCTCGAGGGGGTGGAGGTGGTGTTCATCGTCATCGCTGTCGGCGCCGCGCATGGGCAGACATTTTACGCGAGCATGGGCGCGCTGGCCGCTTTCGTCCTGGTGATGCTTGTCGGTCTCGCTGTCCACCGGCCGCTGGCGCGCGTGCCCGAAAACGCCCTCAAATT
This sequence comes from Mesorhizobium sp. M8A.F.Ca.ET.021.01.1.1, assembly GCF_003998025.1. Taxonomy (NCBI): domain Bacteria; kingdom Pseudomonadati; phylum Pseudomonadota; class Alphaproteobacteria; order Hyphomicrobiales; family Phyllobacteriaceae; genus Mesorhizobium; species Mesorhizobium sp. M8A.F.Ca.ET.021.01.1.1. The sequence continues at coordinate 1,443 of NZ_RZSJ01000295.1, read as the reverse complement.
CGTGGTCGGGCTGATGCTGACCAGCTTCGGCATCTTCTGGACCGGCGAGGGCATCGGCGCCGACTGGCCGGGTGCCGATCTTGCTCTGCTCGCCATCTTCGCCATCGTCGCGCTGGCATCCTTCGCCATGGTGCGCTGGCTGCGCGGCACCAATCCCACAGCCGCCGGAGGGCTCGCCCGATGAACGTCCTTCGCCTTGTCGCCAGGGAATTCTTCGGCATGTTCGTCGATGACGGCAGTCTCGCGCTGCTGGCGCTGGTCCTTGTGGCCGCGGTTACCGCGGGGGTGAAGCTGCTCGCATTGCCGCCGCTGCTCGGCGGCGCCCTCCTGCTCGTCGGCTGCCTTGCCATCCTTTTGCAAAGCGTTCGCCGCGCCGCACGCCACGCTCACCGGTAGCGGACAGGCTTCAGCGGCGCCACGGGGATCATCATCGTCTTGCCCCGGCACCCTTGACGTCACGTCCAAAATGAAAAATATGGTACCGGTATCAAATGCGCGAAGCCCCCTGGCGGAACGCGCATGGACAGACAAATAATATTATAATAGCATACCATTATAACTCGCAGAGGAGCCGCTGACTCTCCGGTTTGCAAGGGATGTCCGCGAGCGAGCTGTTTCAAATCGTCGGGTGGCCAGGCGCCCCGCACCGTCGATATCGACACGAGGCGCCAGAAAATGCATGGGAGGAAAACATGCGGACTTTCCTGAGGGACGCGATGCTAGCCGGCATCGTGCTGGCGCTGTCGGCGCTGCTGCCGTCGATCGCTTCGGCACAGTCGGTCGATGAGATCATTTCGCGCGGCAAGCTGGTCGTTGCCATCGACACAACCACGCCGCCCTACGGCTTTCTCGACGCCAATCTGAAACCGACCGGCTTCGACATCGAGGTCGCCAACAAGATGGGCGAGGCGCTGGGCGTGCCTGTGGAATTCGTCACCGTCACCTCGCCGGGCCGGATTCCGGCTTTGCTGACCAAGCAGGTCGATGCGGTGATCTCGATCTTCTCGATCACGCCGGCGCGCGCCATCCAGATCGACTATTCGATTCCCTATGCCGGCCAGTCGGCGGTGGTGATCGCGCCGAAGAGCACCTCGATCAAGGGCGTTGCCGACCTCGTCGGCAAGAAGGTTGGCCTGACGCGCGGCACCGGCGAGGACGGATTGCTGACCAAGGCCGCCGAAGCCAATCCGGGCATCGAGATCCTGCGCTTCGACGACTATTCCTCGCTGCTGCAGGCGATGGTGTCGGGCCAGATCGACGCCATGGGGGGCGGCGATTACGGCGAAATCTACCTGAAGAAGGCCGGGAACGGCGACGCCTTCGAGCAGAAATATGTGCTGAAGACCTTCTACTTCGGCATCGGCGTCGCCAAGGGCAACGACAATCTCCGGCAGTGGGTCAACACCTGGCTGTTCACCATGAAGGCGGACGGCACGCTGGATG
>NZ_RZSJ01000294.1:0-7350 GCF_003998025.1 Mesorhizobium sp. M8A.F.Ca.ET.021.01.1.1 | reverse complement strand
CCTGTTGATGGACGAGCCGTTCGGCGCGCTGGACGAGATCGTGCGCGACCACCTCAACGAGCAATTGCTGCAACTGTGGGGCCGGACCAACAAGACCATCTGCTTCGTCACCCACTCCATTCCGGAGGCCGTCTATCTGTCGACCCGCATCGTCGTCATGTCGCCGCGTCCGGGCCGGGTCAGCGACATCATCGAATCGACGCTGCCGAAGGAGCGGCCGCTCGACATCCGCGAGACACCCGAATTCCTGGCGATCGCCGCGCGGGTGCGCGACGGGTTGAGGGCGGGGCATAGTTATGATGATTGAGCGCCCCGGCAAGCGAGCGACCAACCACGCCTTCGTCACTCTGGGGTGGAGCAGGCGCGCAGCGGCCTGCGTTATGGAAGCCGCCCGCCGCGATTTTGTCATCGTAGGGCGAAGCAAGGAGCGAAGCGACGCGGCGCAGACCCTAGGATCCATGCCGTTACTTCTGAGCTCCGCAACGGCGCAAAACGATGCACCCTCCGCTGTGCCTTCGAAGGGGAATTTTCTCTACTGCTTACACTCCTTGATCGACGTCACGGAATGGATCCTAGGGTCTGCGCGACGCTTCGCGTCGCTCCGCCCTAGGATAACGAGCGCGAAGGTGGTCGACCTCCGCTTCGCTCCGGCCACCCTCTCCCCGATGGGGAGAGGAGGGCGCCTCGCTGGCGAGGCCTCCTGATGGACACCTTCCGCGACAAACTCGTCCCCGTCACCTCGATCCTCGCTGGCGTGGTCGTGCTCTGGTACGTTTTCGCCGTCATCCTCAACGCGCCGTTCCAGCGCGATCTCGACACCCGTGCCAACGAAACCCCCGGCACTGTCGAGTTCATCGGCAAGACGCTGTTGCAGCCGAAGCCGACGTTGCCGGCGCCGCATCAGGTGGCGGTGAATTTCTTCGAGAACACGTTTCTGCGGCCCATCAACTCGAACCGAAGCCTCGTCTACAATGCCTGGGTGACGCTGTCCTCGACGCTGCTCGGCTTTGCCTTCGGCACCGCGCTCGGCATCGTCATTGCCGTCGGCATCGTGCATGTGGCGACGCTCGACCGCAGCCTGATGCCGTGGATCATCGCCTCGCAGACCATTCCGATCCTGGCGGTGGCGCCGATGATCATCGTCGTGCTGGCGGCGATCGGCATCACCGGGCTGATCCCGAAGGCGATGATCTCGACCTATCTGTCGTTCTTCCCGGTGACGGTCGGCATGGTGAAGGGCCTGCGCTCGCCCGAGATCATGCATCTCGACCTGATGCACACCTACAATGCCAGCCGCACGCAAACCTTCTGGAAATTGCGCGTGCCGGCCTCGGTGCCGTTCCTGTTCACCTCGATGAAGGTGGCGGTGGCGGCAAGCCTGGTCGGCGCCATCGTCGGCGAACTGCCGACAGGCGCGGTCGCCGGCATCGGCGCCAAGCTTCTAGCCGGCGCCTATTACAGCCAATCGATCGACATCTGGTCGGCGCTGGTCGCGGGCTCGATCGTGGCGGCACTTCTGGTCATGGTGGTCGGCATTGCCGGCCGCATCGTCGACCGCGCCATGGGCGGGAGGCCGGCATGAACTGGCTGAAACCTTCCTGGCAAGCGGTGCTGGCGATCGTGCTGTGCCTGATCGCGGTCGCGCTTGGCGCCATGTCGAGGCCGGAAGCGGCAGCGCTTGCGGACCCGACGGCGAGCATCAACTATCCCTATCTGGGAACGAAGGGCTTGATGCTCGGCCTTGCCGTGGTCGCGGCGCTGATCTCGATGGTCAGGATTCCATCCGTTGCAGAGGCCGTCGTGCTGTTCATCGGCGCGCATCTCGTCGCCTGGCTGCTGATATCGGGGATCGCAGGTTTCGAAGGCGCGGCACTGGCGCCGTATTTCCTGCTGCTGACGGCCGTCTGGCTGCTAGGCTGGCGTTGCGTCGCGGTGCTGTCGGGGCTCCGCCCGATAGCGGGTTGGGCGCGGACCGCTTTGCGTCTGATCATCCCCGCCATCTTCGGCGCCTGGATACTGATCATCTGGGAGGCGGTGACGCGGGGCGCCGGCATCCCCTTCATCCTGCTGCCGCCGCCGAGCGCGATCGGCGCGCGCATCGCCGGTTCGCTGCCGATACTCGGCGCCGATGTCCGGCAGACCATCTTCAAGGCGGTGCTCTTCGGCTATGTCGTGGGCAGCGGCGCCGGCTTCATCACCGCCATCCTTGCCGACCGCGTGCCGTTCCTGCGGCGCGGGCTCTTGCCGATCGGCAACATGGTCTCGGCGCTGCCGATCATCGGCGTGGCGCCGATCATGGTGATGTGGTTCGGCTTCGACTGGCAGTCCAAGGCGGCCGTCGTCATCATCATGACCTTCTTCCCGATGCTGGTGAACACGGTCGCCGGGCTTGCCGCGTCCGGCCATATGGAGCGCGACCTAATGCGCACCTATGCGTCCGGTTATTGGCCGACGCTCATCAAGCTCCGGCTGCCGGCGGCAGCACCCTTCATCTTCAACGCGCTGAAGATCAACTCGACGCTGGCGCTGATCGGCGCCATCGTCGCCGAGTTCTTCGGCACGCCGGTTGTCGGCATGGGATTCCGCATTTCGACCGAGGTCGGGCGGATGAACATCGACATGGTCTGGGCCGAAATCGCAGTTGCAGCACTTGCGGGTTCGGTCTTTTATGGCGTGGTCGCCCTTGTCGAAAGGGCCGTCACGTTTTGGCATCCCTCTGTCCGTGGTGGATAGGGGCGGTGGGTTAGGGCACTAACTTCAGAGGGTAAAAAAATGAAAAGACTTATTATTCCAGTTCTGGCCGGCGCGATGTCGCTGGCCGCGTTCCAGGCAATGGCCGCCGACAAGGTGACCTTGCAGCTGAAATGGGTCACGCAGGCGCAGTTTGCCGGCTACTATGTCGCCAAGGCCAAAGGCTTCTATGAGGCCGAAGGCCTCGATGTCGACATCAAGCCGGGCGGCCCCGACATCGCACCCGAGCAGGTGATCGCGGGCGGCGGCGCCGACGTCATCGTCGACTGGATGGGTGGCGCGCTCGCCGCGCGCGAAAAGGGCGTGCCGCTGGTCAACATCGCCCAGCCCTTCAAGAAGGCCGGCATGGAACTGGTCTGCCCGAAGGATGGGCCGATCAAGACCGAAGCCGACTTCAAGGGTCATACGCTGGGCGTCTGGTTCTTCGGCAATGAATATCCTTTCTACGCATGGATGAACAAGCTCGGGCTCAAGACCGAGGGCGGCCCGGACGGCGTCACCGTCTTGAAGCAGAGCTTCGACGTGCAGCCGCTGATCCAGAAGCAGGCCGACTGCATCTCGGTCATGACCTACAATGAGTATTGGCAGCTGATCGACGCCGGCTACAAGCCCGAACAGCTCACCGTGTTCAACTACTCGGCGATGGGCAACGACCTGCTCGAGGACGGGCTCTACGCCTCGGAAGACAAGCTCAAGGATCCGGCCTTCGAGGACAAGATGGTGCGCTTCGTGCGCGCCTCGATGAAGGGATGGAAATACGCCGTCGACAACAATGACGAAGCTGCCGGGATCGTCATGGACGGCGGTGGCCAGGACGAGAACCACCAGAAGCGCATGATGAGCGAAGTCGCCAAGCTGATCGACAATGCCGACGGCAAGCTCGACCCGGCGACCTATGAGCGCACCGCCAAGGCGCTGCTCGACCAGAAGATCATCACCAAGGAGCCGACCGGCGCCTACACCACGGCCATTACCGACAAGGCGGTCAAGTAAGCCGGACTGGCGTGATCAACAGCGCCTGCGACCGGTTTGACGGCTGATACCAAAAGGGGCGGGCGACCGCCCCTTTTCCATGCGCTCCAATCACAAAACCGTGTGCAGGGATACATTGCGCCGCCCATCCGTTGCAATGAAGCATGCGCGCGTCGGGGGAACCGCGACGCATGCTTTATTCAATATTCAATCGGAGGTTCTTCATGCGCGCTCACTCCTTCCTTCCGGCGCTATCGGCGCTCGCTATTTCCACCGCTTTCCTGTTCGCATCACCGGCCATGGCCGAGATGGTGAAATACAAGGCGACCCTCGATGGCGGCCAGCAGAGCCCGGCCGTCACCACCAAAGGCAAGGGGACGGCCACTCTCACCTTCGACACGACCAAGAAGAAGCTCAGCTGGAACGTGAAGTATTCCGGCCTCAGTGGCCCGGCAGTGGCCGCGCATATCCACGGCCCGGCGGCAATGGGTGAAAACGCTGATCCCGTGATCCCGTTCAAAGGCAAGCTGAAGAGCCCGATCAAGGGGTCGGCCACGTTGACCGATGCGCAGGCCGCTGACCTGGAGGCCGGCAAGTATTACGTCAACGTGCACACGGCCGCCCACAAGGACGGCGAGATTCGTGGCCAAATCGAAAAGGCGATGTAGGGTCCGGAGCGCCGCTCGCGCTTGAAGGCCGGCGGGACAGCGCCCCCCTCTGTCCTGCCGGACATCTCCCCCACCTGGGGGGAGATCGGCAGCTTGGAATGCAGCACCTTTTCTTTGGAGCCGACCGGTTCCTTCAGCTTTTGTCGCGAATCTGCGTCATCGTGCGGGTCGGCGTGATCGCCTCGGGATCGAGCCGGACCTCGACGATCGCCGGCTTGCCGCTGGCGCGGGCACGTTCGAAGGCAGGCGCAAAGTCTTCGGTCTTCTCGACAGTCTCGCCATGGCCGCCATAGGCGCGGGCAAGCGACGCGAAGTCGGGATTTTTCAGGTCGGTGCCGACCACACGGCCCGGATATTCGCGCTCCTGATGCATGCGGATGGTGCCGTAGATGCCGTTGTTGACGACGACGACGATGATAGGCAGGTCGTATTGCACGGCGGTGGCGAATTCCTGGCCGTTCATCAGGAAGCAGCCGTCGCCGGCGAAGGCGACCACGGTGCGCTCCGGATAAAGCGCCTTGGCGGCGACGGCCGCTGGCGTGCCGTAACCCATCGAGCCGGAGGTCGGTGCTCCTTGCGTGGTGAAGCGGCGGAAGCGATGGAAGCGATGCACCCAGGTGGCGTAATTGCCGGCGCCATTGGTGAGGATGGCGTCGTCGGGCAATACCTTTTCCAGGTAATTCATGATCGGCCCCATCTGCACCGGGCCGGGGCCGCTTTCCGGCGGCGTCGACCAGTCGAGATAGGCGGCGTGCAACTTTGGCGTTTCTTCCGCCCAGGCCGGCATTCCGGCCGGCTTGCGCTTGGCGAAAGCCTCCACGAAAGCCGCGGGCGATGCATTGATCGCCAGCGTCGGGCGGTAGACCCGGCCGAGTTCGCCGGCATCGGCATGGACGTGCACCAGTGCCTGGTCGGGATAAGGGCTCTTCAGCAGCGTGTAGTCCGAAGATGGCATCTCGCCCATGCGGCCGCCGATCAAGAGAACGACGTCGGCCTGCTTGATCGCCGCCGCCAGCTTCGGATTGATGCCGATGCCGACATCACCGGCATAGTTCGGGTGCAGATGGTCGAACAGCATCTGGCGGCGGAAGGAACAGCCGACAGGAAGCGACCAGGTCTCGGCGATTTCGTGCATCCGCGCCACGGCGTCCGCGTTCCAGCGCGTGCCGCCGAGGATGACGAAGGGACGCTTCGCGCTGCCCAGCAGCATTTCCAGCGCGTCGAGCTCGGCCCCGCCTGGATAGGTCTCGACCGGCGTATGGGGAAGTGCTTGCGGCGCCTTGACCTCGCTGGTCAGCATGTCCTCCGGCAGCGAGATGACCACCGGGCCAGGCCGGCCCGACGTTGCCACGGCGAAGGCGCGGGTGACGAATTCGGGGATGCGCGAGGCGTCGTCGATCTCGACCACCCACTTGGCGATGTCGCCGAAAAACCTGACATAGTCCACCTCCTGGAACGCCTCGCGTTCCTTGGCATGGCTGGCGACCTGGCCGATGAACAGGATGAGCGGAACCGAATCCTGCATGGCGATGTGGACGCCGGCCGAAGCGTTGGTGGCGCCGGGGCCGCGGGTGACGAAGCAGATGCCGGGCTTGCCGGTCAACCGGCCCTGGCAGTCGGCCATCATGGCGGCGCCGCCTTCCTGGCGGCAGACGATGGTGCGGATCGAAGAGTCATGCAGCGCATCGAGCACCGCAAGGTAGGATTCGCCCGGCACGCAGAAGATACGGTCGGTGCCGTTGGCTTCGAGGGCGTCGACGATCAGTTGTCCACCGGTCTTCATTTCCCAGACTTCTCCAGTTCGGCAAGGATTTCGTCAGTGTGCTCGCCAAGGCGCGGCGAGGGGCGTTCATAGGTGAGCGGTGTGCCCGACATCACCATCGGCGCGCGCACCGACGGCAGGCGGTTGCCATGGCCGTCGTCAAGGTCGAGCCGCATGCCGCGGGCAATGGTCTGCGGATCGGCGAACATCTGGCCGATCGTGTTGATCGGGCTTGCCGGCACGCTGGCGGCTTCGAGCTTCGCCAGCAGCGGATCGCGATCCCAGGTCTTCAGCGCCTCGATGATGCGTGCGCGAAGGTCCACGCGGTTGGCGACGCGGGCCGGATTGGTGGCGAAATCGGGATTCGCCGGCAAATCGTCCAGCCCGACGGCGGCGCAGAATTTGCCGAACTGGCCGTCATTGCCGACAGCCAGGATGATGTGGCCGTCCCTGACCGGAAGCACTTCGTACGGGGCAATGTTCATATGCGCATTGCCCATCTGCACTGGCGACTTGCCCGAGACGAGATAGTTGAGGTTCTGGTTGCCGAGCGCCGAGATCTGGGTGTCGAACAGCGCCATGTCTATGTGCTGGCCCTCGCCGGTCTGTTCGGCATGGCGAAGTGCGGCCTGGATGGCGATCACCGAATAGAGACCGGTGAAGATGTCCGAGATGGCGACGCCTGCCTTTTGCGGCTCGCGGCCGGCCTCACCGGTGATCGACATCATGCCGGCCATGGCCTGGATGATGAAGTCGTAACCGGCGCGTGGCGCATAAGGCCCGTCCTGGCCGAAGCCGGTGATGGAGCAGTAGACCAGGCGAGGGTTGATTTTCTTCAGACTGCCGTAGTCGAGCCCGTATTTCTTCAGGCCGCCGAGCTTGAAGTTCTCGATCAGCACATCCGCCGTCGCGACCAGCCGGCGCACCGTCTCGGCGCCTTCCGGCGTCGAAAAGTCGATGGCGATGGAACGCTTGCCGCGATTGCAGGAATGGTAATAGGCGGCTGACAGGTTCTCGCCGTCATGGCTCATGACGAAGGGCGGACCCCATTTGCGGGTGTCGTCGCCGCCATCGGGGCTCTCGACCTTGATGACATCGGCGCCGAGATCGGCAAGCAACTGCCCGGCCCAGGGGCCGGCAAGAATGCGGGCGAGTTCGACGACGCGGACGCCTTTCAGCGGGGGTTCGGCCATAAAT
>NZ_RZSJ01000293.1:0-7367 GCF_003998025.1 Mesorhizobium sp. M8A.F.Ca.ET.021.01.1.1 | reverse complement strand
GTGCTGGGTCCGGGAACCGGTCTCGGCGTCGCCGGGCTGGTCCACGCGCTGCATCACTGGATTCCCGTACCCGGCGAAGGCGGCCATATGGACATCGGGCCGCGCACGCCGCGCGATTTCGAGGTCTTCCCGCATATAGAGAAGCTCGAGGGCCGCATTTCGGGCGAGCAGATCCTGTGCGGACGCGGCCTCGTCAACGTCTACCGCGCCGTGGCCAAGGCCGACGGCAAGCCATCGCCCTTCACCACGCCGGCCGAGGTCACCGCCGCGGCGCTGGCCAAGACCGATCCGGTGGCGCAGGAAGCGCTGGAGACCTTCGTTACCTGTCTCGGCCGTACCGCTGGCGACCTTGCCTTGGTGTTCATGAGCCGTGGTGGGGTGTTCCTCACCGGCGGCATCGCGCAAAAGATCGTGCCGGCGCTGAAGGAGGGCAATTTCCGCGCCGCCTTCGAGGACAAGGCGCCGCACAGCGCGCTGATGCGCACCATGCCGGTCTATGTCATCACCCATCCGCTGGCCGCCCTTCTCGGCCTCGCCGCCTATGCCAGGAACCCCTCGCTGTTCGGCGTCCAAACCTCGGGCCGGCGCTGGCAGGCCTAGCTCCTCGACGGGATGTGCCTATTGCCGCGTGGGCGCGCTTGAGCCGCCCGCGACGAAGTTAATCAGCCGCGGGCATAGGCAAGCCGGCCTCATGGCGCTAAGAGGAGTGCCGAATTGCAGCCCGGTCCCAGGCGGAAAACCCACGAAGCTCCCGATTTGACACTTCAAGCTCCAAACAAGCAGAAAGCCAGCATTGGCGAGGTCAACGCCGTGCTGCGCCGCATCCTCTCCGAAAATGGCCGCGATCATCGCTGGTCCTATGTCGTCGCCGTCACCTGCTTGCTGATTGTTTCCGGCACCACTGCCTTCACGGCGTGGATCATGGCCCCGATGATCAACCAGATATTCTACGAACGGCGCGGCGACATGATCGTCTGGATCTGCGCCGGTTTCATGGGAGCTTCCCTGCTGCGCGGCTTCGCCGGTTACGGCCAGGCCGTGGCGTTGGCCAAGATCGGCAACAATCTGGTCGCGCGCTACCAGAAGCGCAGCTTCGACCATCTGATGAAGCTCGGCGTCAACTTCTTCAACGATACGCGTTCCGGTCGGCTGGCGGCACAGGTCAACGAGAATGTCGGCGGCGTCCGCGATCTACTGTCGCTGACACTGACCTCCATCAGCCGCGATGCGGTCACGCTGGTCGCTCTCGTCGGCGTCATGATCTACCAGGATCCGGTGTTGTCGCTCAGCTCGCTGCTGATCGGCCCGCCGCTGATCTGGGCCGTCGTCTACATCACCCGCCGATTGCGGCGTATCAACCGGGAATCCGTGCTGATCAATTCGCGGCTGAACGGTTCCGTGCAGGAGGCCACGCAAGGCATCGCCATCGTCAAGGCCTTCACCCTGGAGCAGGAGCTGGCGCGCCGCATAGGCATCATGGCGGATACGGCCGAACAGCGTAACAACAAGATCGCCCGCGTCTCGGAGCGGCTGTCGCCGATTTCAGAGATTCTGGGCGGTCTCGCTATTACCGCCGTGCTTGCCTATTCCGGCTACCGGGCGCTGGTGCTTGGGCAACCACCGGGCGCGGTGTTTTCCTTCATCACCGCGCTGATCATGGCCTACGACCCGGCAAGACGCCTGGCGCGCACACAGGTGGGCATGGAACGTGCGCTGGTCAACGCGCGCATGATCTACGAGTTGCTCGACCTGGAACCGAAACAGGGCGACGCGCCCGATGCGGTCGAGGCCAGGATCACCACAGGCGAGGTGCGCTTCGAAAATGTGACGTTCGGCTACAACGCCGACATGCCGGTGCTGAGGGACCTGAGCTTTACCGCCGCCGCCGGCAAGGTGACGGCGATCGTGGGTGCGTCGGGCGCCGGCAAATCGACGCTGGTGGCGCTCTTGCAGCGCTTCTACGACGTCGACCAGGGCGGTATCGTGGTCGATGGCCAGGACATCTCGAAGGTGACCAAGCATTCGCTGCGGCAGTCGATCGCCTATGTAGCGCAGGCGCCCTATCTGTTCGAGGGCACGATCCGCGACAACATCCGCTACGGCCGCCTGTCGGCCACGGACGCCGAGATCGAGCAGGCGGCAAAACAGGCGGCAGCCGACGAGTTCATCCGCCAGCAGCCGCAAGGTTACGACACGCCGGTCGGCGAAGGTGGCTCGACCCTTTCCGGCGGCCAGCGCCAGCGCGTCTCGATCGCCCGCGCCATCGTGCGCCAGGCGCCGATCCTGCTGCTCGACGAGGCAACCTCGGCGCTTGACAACGAGGCGGAGGCGCGCGTCCAAGAGGCGCTGACGCATGTCATGGAAGGCCGCACGACGATCGTCATAGCGCATCGGCTGTCGACGGTGGTCAATGCCGACCACATCATCGTGCTGGAAGAGGGACGGCTGGTCGAGGAAGGCACGCATGCGACGCTGATGGCCGATCCGAACAGCATCTATGCCCGCTTCCACCGCATACAGGGCGTCAAGGGTCTGGGGCTTGTCGACGACAGCGCGCCGGCCGAGACTTCGGTTGAGGAATTAGAGACCCAGAGCATCGCCGGGAGCACGGCATGAGCGAAACATCGGCAACATCAGGCGCGCCGGCAAGCGATATGGGCCTTGTGGTGGTCGGCGCGGCCGGCCGCATGGGCCAGACCCTGATCCGCGCCATCCACGCCATTCCGGGCGCCCGCGTCATCGGCGCGGTCGAGCGCGCGGATTCGCCCCATCTGGGCAAGGATGCGGGCGAACTGGCCGGCGTCGGCCGCATCGACGTGCCGATCGGCAGTGATCCGCTGCCGGTCTTCGCCAAGGCCGATGGCGTGCTCGATTTCACCACACCGGCCTCGACGGTTGCGTTCGCCGGCTACGCGGCGCAGGCGCGCATCGTCCATGTCATCGGCACGACCGGCTGTTCAGCCGACGACAATGCGAAAATCGCTGCGGCCGCGCGCCACGCGACCATCGTCAAGTCGGGCAATATGAGCCTCGGCGTCAACCTGCTGGCGGTGCTGGTCGAACAGGCGGCGCGCGCGCTCGACGCCGATGATTTCGACATCGAGATCCTCGAAATGCACCACAGGCACAAGGTCGACGCGCCTTCGGGCACGGCGCTTCTGCTCGGCGAGGCCGCAGCCGCCGGGCGCGGCATCGCGCTTGCCGGCAATGATGTGCGTTCACGCGACGGCCATACGGGTGTGCGAAAAACCGGCTCGATCGGCTTTGCCACGCTGCGCGGCGGTTCGGTGGTCGGTGACCACAGCGTGATCCTGGCCGGCACCGGCGAGCGCATCACGCTGTCCCACCATGCCGAGGACCGCGCCATCTTCGCCCGCGGCGCGGTCAAGGCCGCACTGTGGGCGCGGGGGAAAAAACCGGGCCTTTACTCAATGCGGGACGTGCTTGGGCTTGCCTGAAACGACCCTGAACCATCTTCGTCTTACGCAAGTCCTGCGGGAAAGCCGCTACGCACCTTTCCTGGAATTGCCCAGACCCCAGAGGAGCAAAAATGTCGAGAACCCTCGTGCTCGTGCGCCACGGCCAGAGCGAATGGAACCTGAAGAACCTGTTCACCGGCTGGCGTGATGTCGACCTGACCGAGCAGGGCCATGCCGAGGCCAAAGCCGCCGGCCAAAAACTCAAGGCGCGCGGCCTGAAATTCGACATCGCCTTCACCTCCGCGCTGGTCCGGGCGCAGAAGACGTGCCAGCACATTCTCGACGCAGTCGGCCAGAGCGACCTGCAGACCATCCGCGACCAAGCGCTGAACGAACGCGACTATGGCGACCTCTCCGGCCTCAACAAGGACGACGCGCGCCAGAAATGGGGCGAGGAGCAGGTGCATGTCTGGCGCCGCTCCTACGATGTGCCGCCGCCCGGCGGCGAAAGCCTGAAGGACACCGGCGCCCGCGTCTGGCCCTACTATCTGCACGATCTGCAGCCGCACGTGCTGCGCGGCGGCACCGTGCTGGTCGCCGCCCACGGCAATTCGCTGCGCGCACTGATCATGGCGCTGGACGGCAAGTCGGGCGAGGAGATCGTCAAGCTGGAGCTCGGCACCGGCGTGCCGGTCATCTACACGCTCAACGCCGATTCGACCGTGGCGTCGAAGGAAGTGCTGGAGGGCTGACGGGCAGTTATTTGCGCCAATTGGGAACGTGGCGCCGCCCCTCACCTGCCTGCCGGCATCCTCTCCCCGTATAGTGACGGGGAGAGGGGCGATGTCATCGGCGATTTCGCCAATCGCCGGCGTTGCAAAAAGGGCGCCAGCGTTGCGGCTGGCTTCTTTCTCCCCGTCACTGTACGGGGAGAAATGCCCGGCAGGGCAATGAGGGGCGGCGCTGACGCTCGAAACTGAGCCGGCGAGCATCAGCCCTCGAAAAAAGCGCGTTGACAGCAATCGCTTGCCCGCTTATTGAGCCCGCACCAGCCCAGATGGCGGAATTGGTAGACGCGCACGGTTCAGGTCCGTGTTCCGCAAGGAGTGGAGGTTCGAGTCCTCTTCTGGGCACCAAATTCCGGTTTCGAACCAAATGTTCGGTTCAGAAATTTTGAGAAAAGCCCGGTTCGCCCGGGCTTTTTTCTTGCGCGATGACCTCGCCTCCTGGCCAGTCCCGAACAAACCGCTTCAAACCGCGCGCCCGCTTCGCTACGCTCGCAACCATGTCTCAATCCAGCACCGCGATCTTCGGCGCCCGCCGTGACCAGGCCTTCCCAACGCTGGCCGAGGCGGACATCGATCGCATGCGCCGGTTCGGCGAGGCCAGCGCCTATGCCGCCGGCGAGCACATTTTCGAGGCCGGCAATGTGTCCCCGGGGCTGATCGTCATCCTGTCGGGCAAGGTTGACATCACCCAGGACGGCAAGCTCGGCAGACGCGAAACGATCGTCACCCATGGCCCTGGCAGCTTCGTCGGCGAGCTGGCGCAGCTTTCGGCCCGCCCCTCGCTGGTCAATGCCGAGGCCGCCGAGCCGGTCGAGGCGTTCGTCATTCCCTCGCAAAGGCTGCGCGACCTGATGGTGCAGGAGGCCAATCTCGGCGAGCGCATCATGCGGGCGCTGATCCTGCGCCGCGTCGGGCTGCTCGAGAGCGGCACGATCGGTCCCATCATCGTCGGGCCGGCCGACAATGGCGATGTCCTGCGCCTGCAGGGGTTTCTCGCGCGCAGCGGCCAGCCCCACCGCGTGCTCGATTCCAGAACCGATCCTTGCGCGAAGACCCTGTTCGAGCACTTCCATGTCGATCCGCACCACTTGCCGGTCGTGCTGTGCCCGAACGGCAGGCTGCTGCTCAATCCGGCGGAGAAGGACCTCGCCCGCTGCATCGGCCTGCTGCGGCCGGTCGACGCCAGCAAGGTCTATGACGTCGCCATCGTCGGCGCCGGCCCGGCCGGGCTGGCGGCGGCGGTCTACGCGGCCTCGGAAGGGCTGTCGACCATCGTGCTCGATTGCCGCGCCTTTGGCGGCCAGGCCGGCGCTTCCGCGCGCATCGAGAACTATCTCGGCTTCCCCACGGGCATCACCGGCATGGCGCTGATGGCGCGTGCCTACAACCAGGCGCAGAAATTCGGCGTCGAGATGGTCATCCCCGATGAGGTGAAGCTGCTCGGTGCCGCCACCGGCGGCGCGCGTTACCAGCTTGCTGTCGGCGACGGCGAGACGGTGCGCACGCGCTCGGTGGTGATCGCCAGCGGCGCGCGCTACCGCCGCCTCGATGTCGCCAACCTCGCCGAGTTCGAGGGCACATGCGTGCATTATTGGGCCTCGCCCATCGAAGCACGGCTTTGCGGCGGCCAGGAAGTGGCGCTGGTCGGCGCCGGCAATTCGGCCGGCCAGGCGGCTGTCTACCTGGCCAGCCATGTCAGGAAGGTGGCGCTGCTGGCGCGTGGCGGCAGTCTCGAGGCCTCGATGTCGCGTTACCTCGTCGAGCGCATCAGGGCGCAGCCGAACATCGAGGTGTTGACCGGCGCCGAGGTCGAGGCGCTGGACGGCGAGGAAGGCAATCTCGCCACTGTCCGCTGGCGCGACCGCTCGAGCGGCGCGGTGACGACGCGCCCGATCCGCCATCTCTTCCTGTTCATCGGCGCCGATCCGAACACCGATTGGCTCGCCCAATCCGAGGTGGCGCTAGATGCCAGGGGTTTCATCCGCACCGGATCGGACATAGCATCGGCGCATGGCGTGATGGAGACGAGCCGCAGCGGCGTGTTCGCCATCGGCGACGTGCGCTCCGGCTCTGTCAAACGTGTCGCAGCTGCCGTCGGCGAAGGCGCCCAGGTGGTGGCGGCATTGCATGCATTTCTCGCGCGGGAAGGCAGCCTTGCCGCAGAGAGCAATTCCAGGAAAAGTGTGTAACGGTTTTCCGCCCGGAATTGCGTAAAGGAAATAGCCTCAACCGGTGAGGAGAGTGTGATGGCTGACGAGTGCAGACACGCAGCTGATGTCAAGGACGTGACGCCGAGCGCGCTTGGCTGCGAGGAATGCCTGAAGAGCGGCTCGTGGTGGGTGCATCTGCGGCTCTGCCGCACCTGCGGCCATGTCGGCTGCTGCGACGACTCGCCCAACCGCCACGCCACCAAGCATTTTCATGCCACCAGCCATCCCGTCATAGAGGGCTATGACCCGCCGGAAGGCTGGGGCTGGTGCTATGTCGACGAGATCTTTCTCGACCTCGGCGACCGTACTACGCCGCAGAACGGTCCGATCCCGCAATTTTATTGAGGCGGCAGCGCCACAGATGGTAGACGCGCACGGTTGTGGTTCGCGTTCCGTAGGCAAAGTCTCAGCGCCGATCACCGACGGATAGGCCACTCACGGCGCCCCGTCTCCGCGCGACGTTTTTGAGTCGCCCCGTCATAGAAGCTGGCGAAGGAGGGATAACGCTTGAGGGTGTCCAGATTGATTATCGTCGGGCGTGTTTTCAGAAGGTCGAGCCCCGCTGAGGTGGTTACGAATCGGCCGCGTTTAGGCACGTCGAGCAACCCTGCTTTCTGCAGATAAAACTTCGCCCAATGGATCCGATTATGCAGGATTCGCTGCCTGCCGCTCGGCTGAAGCTGTTGCCGCTCTTCAGCACTCAGTCCGAGTTCATCGGCTATCTTTTCCTCGATCTGCATCACACCCGTTTCGCCGAGCGCGCCATGGTAAAGCACTGGCAGCATCAAGCTCTGATAGTCCGGCAACGGCATACGTCTCCCTCCCGCGAGGCCGAAGAATAGGCGGTGCGCGGTACGCTGCAAAGGCAATCGTCAAGATTACCATATAGGTTGCGTCTTTTGCGAATTGCGATTCTATAGGAGGGACACGACAGGCGATTTGAACGGGTG
>NZ_RZSJ01000292.1:0-7370 GCF_003998025.1 Mesorhizobium sp. M8A.F.Ca.ET.021.01.1.1 | reverse complement strand
CCCGATCAGGGGTGACGCACCGCCGGTGGATAAAAGATGACGCTTCGCGCCCGGTCAACCGAGATAAGGATGGTCAACCGAGATAGGGATAGAGCGGGAACCGATCGGTCAATGCCACGACCTTGGCCTTGACCGCCGCTTCGACCGCCGCATTGCCTTCGTCGGAATTGGCGACCTTGAGCCCATCCAGCACCTCGGCGATCAGCTTGCCGATCTCACGGAATTCGGCCTGGCCGAAGCCGCGCGTGGTGCCGGCCGGCGTACCCAGCCGCACGCCCGAAGTGACGAAGGGCTTTTCCGGGTCGAAGGGGATGCCGTTCTTGTTGCAGGTGATGTTAGCGCGGCCAAGGGCCGCCTCGGCGCGCTTGCCGGTGGCGTTCTTGGGCCTGAGGTCAACCAGCATCAGGTGGTTGTCGGTGCCGCCGGAGACGATGTCGAGACCCGTTTCCTTGAGGCTGGAAGCCAGCGCCTTGGCGTTGGCGGCGACGCTTTCGGCATAGACCTTGAAGCTCGGCTTCAACGCTTCGCCGAAGGCCACTGCCTTGGCGGCGATGACATGCATCAGCGGGCCGCCCTGCAGCCCGGGGAACACCGCCGAGTTCATCTTCTTGGCGATATCCTCGTCATTGCACAGGATCATGCCGCCACGCGGACCACGCAACGATTTGTGCGTGGTGGTCGTCACCACATGGGCGTGCGGCAAGGGCGAGGGATGCACGCCGCCAGCGACGAGGCCCGCTATGTGCGCCATGTCGACCATGAGATAGGCGCCGACGGCGTCCGCGATCTCGCGAAAACGCTTCCAATCCCAGACACGCGAATAGGCGGTGCCGCCGGCCAGGATCAGCTTCGGCTTGGTCTCGTGCGCGGTCTTTTCGATCGCGTCCATGTCGAGCAGGTGGTCGTCCTTGCGCACGCCATAGGAGACGACCTTGAACCACTTGCCGCTCATGTTGACCGGCGAGCCGTGAGTGAGATGGCCACCGGAATTGAGGTCGAGGCCCATGAAGGTGTCGCCGGGCTGCAGCAGCGCCAGGAACACCGCCTGGTTCATCTGGCTGCCGGAATTCGGCTGGACGTTGGCGAAATTGCAGCCAAACAGCTTTTTGGCGCGCTCAATGGCCAGTTCCTCAGCCACGTCGACGAACTGGCAGCCGCCATAGTAGCGCTTGCCAGGATAGCCCTCGGCATATTTGTTGGTCATGATCGAGCCCTGCGCCTCGAGCACGGCGCGCGAGACGATGTTTTCCGAGGCGATCAGTTCGATCTCGTGGCGCTGGCGACCGAGTTCGTTGCGGATGGCGCCGAAGATCTCCGGATCGGCATCTTCCAAAGTGGTTTCGAAGAAGGATTCGAATCTGTTCGACGCCGCCGCTGCTGTTGCCATGGCCTGAGTTCCCCTGGGGTTGGAAGGGTAAATTCGTGCATGCCGTCGTCCCAAACCACTGGACGGTTCCGGGCGACATGCATTGCGTTCGCCGGGCCATTAACACAGTTGTTTTAGCCTCGCCACGTTTGCGGCGCGAAATTTGCTGGCCGGTTTGCGGCAAACGATCGGGCGGACCGCTATTTCCTGTCCCGCCGCTGCTTCAGCAAGGCCTCGGTCAAGGTGATTTCGGAAAATAGCGCGCGCATCGTGTGATCATTGATCTCTTGGCTCCGGAACATGTCGCGCAGCGCGGAGCGTTCGGCTTCGATGCCCGCCGCCCTGAGTTCCAGCTCCAGCCTGCCGGCCTCGCGGGCCTCGGCGCGGGCCTCGGCGGCCTCGTCGGAAGCCGCGATGCGTCTACGGTAACCTGCCACGATGCTGTCGGCGACGGCGAGCCGGGCCTCGACCGCCTCGCCCTCGCCTTGCTCGTTGGCGATGCTCTCGATCCTGGCGATCGCCGCATTGGCGGCGCCGACGCGCGCGCGGCGCTCCTCCGCGGCGGCCGGATCCTCGCCCGGCTCGACCAGCCCCCGCGCGATCCTGGGCAAGGCAAAGCTGGCAATGACGAGCGAGCAGATGATGACGCCGGCGGCAAGGAAGATCACCACATCGCGTGCCGGAAAGGGCGAGCCATCCTGCAAAGCCAGCGGCAATGACAGGATGCCCGCCAATGTGATGGCGCCGCGCACGCCGGCTACCGAGCCGGCGAGCCGGACGCGAAATCCGAACGGCGAGGCCTCGCGCTTGCCGAGGCGCGCCGCGATCGCCTGGGCGATGTCGCCGACCCAGATCCACAGGAAGCGCAGCCCGATCAGGCAGAGCGTCAGGATCAGCACCGTCGCCACCGGCTCGATCAGCCAATGCCGGCTGGACAATTCCGGCGGAACCTTGCGGATGATGTCGGGAAGCTGCAGGCCGAGCAGAATGAACAGAGCGCCATTGAAGACGAAAGTGAGCGTCGCCCAGAGCGACAGGGTCTGCATGCGCGCCGACACGCCGAGGTGGCGGTACATGCCGGAGACCCCGGTCAGCAGGCCGGCGGTCACCGCCGCCAGGATGCCCGAAGCTCCGACATGCTCGGCGCCGAGATAGGCAACGAAAGGCAGCAGGATCATGACGAGAACCTGCGCCTCGGCCGGCACGCCGCCGATGCGGTTGAGCAGTTGCAGCGTCTTGGCGGCGATGAACAGGGCCGCGAGGCCGGCCAGGATGCCGGCGGCGACGGCATAGAGGAAGCTGAGCGAGGCTCCCGCGAGGGAGAAGCTGCCGGTCAATGCCGCAGCCACCGCAAAGCGGAACATGACCAGGCCCGACGCGTCGTTGAGCAGCGACTCGCCCTCCAATATATGCATCAGTCGGGACGGAACCACATTCCTGTCAACGATCGAGGACACCGCCACGGCGTCGGTCGGCGACAGCACGGCGGCGAGCGCGAAAGCGACGACGAGCGGAATGCTCGGCACCAGCCAGTGCAAAGCATAGCCGAAGCCGACAATGGTGAAGAAGACGAGCCCGATGGCGAGGTCGAGGATCGGTCCGCGCAAACCGATGAGCTCACGTTTGGGCGCCGCGAAGGCGTCACCGAACAGAAGCGGCGGGATGAACACCAGCAGGAAAAGTTCGGGATCGATCTCGACATGCAGGCCTCTGGCCGGCCAGGCAAGGGCCGCGCCGATGGCGATCTGCAGCACCGGCAGCGGCACCCGAACCAGCCGGACGAGCGCGCCGGACAGTGCCACGAAGACGAGCACGACGAGAATGAAGAGAGCGACGTCCATGGCACGATTCCGGCTGTTTGCCGACCATGGCCAATGGCTGGAACTTCGTCCAGCCGGTCGAAGGCTCGATCTGACGGCGTCCGCAACAAAAAAGCCGCTCTGAGAGCGGCTTTTTTTCAAAAGTATCAGCCAGTTAGAGAGAAGACGTGATCTGCAGCTCGCTGGCGCCATCGAGCGCATAGACGTCGTCGCGGAACTGGACGACGCCAGGTCCCGTCGACCATGCCGAGAGATAGAGGAAATGCACCGGCACCGGGTTGGTGACCTGGATCGGTGTGTTCTGACCAGTCTTGATAGCCGCCTCGAAATGCTGGCGATCCCAGCCGGGCGTGTCGCGCAGGATCCAGGTGACGAGATCGCGCACGTTCTGGACGCGCACGCAGCCCGAGGAATCGAAGCGCATCATCTTGCCGAACAGGCTCTGCTGCGGCGTGTCATGCATGTAGACTCCGTCGGGGCTCGGGAAATTGATCTTGACCGAGGCCATGGCGTTTTCCGAACCGGGATCCTGGCGGAAACGGTACTTTTCGGCATCGTCCGTCGACCAGTCGACATTCATCGGATCGACTTCACTGCCATCGGGCGCGAACAGGCGGATGTGGCTGTTCTTGAGATAATCGGGATTCTTCCGCATCAGCGGAATGATGTCCTTGCGCACGATCGAGACCGGTGCGTTCCAGTACGGATTGACGATGATCTCGTTGATCTTGGAATTGACGATCGGCGTCTGGCGATCGATCTTGCCGACGATCGCGGTGTGGCGAAGCACGACGCGGTCGTTCTCGACCGCTTCGATCTGCGCGGCCGGAATGTCGACCAGCACGTAGCGGCTGCCCAGCGTACCGGCCTTCTCCTTCAGGCGCTGCAGATTGGTCTGCAGCTGGCCAAGCCGGATCTGCGCCGACACGTTCATCGCGGCGTAGGTGTATTTGCCCATCGAGCCGTCAGCCGGCAGGCCATGGCGCAACTGGAAGCGCTTGACCGCCGAATCGACATAGGAATCGAAGGCCGTCGAAATGCCGGCACTCTGCGACAGGTCGCCAGCAACCATCAGGCGCTTGCGAAGCGGCACCACGTCCGGATCGTCGACGCCGAGCTGAAGCTTCTTGGTCGCGGGTACGTCCGTCCAGCCGCCCTGCGAGACGATGTTCTGATACTGCGCGACCGCCTGCTCGGTGAAGGCGACGGTCTGCGGGCTGAAGATTGGCAGCGTCGAGGCCACCTTGCCGCCTTCGCTGGCGCGCGCATCGAACTGATCATCCCAGTTGCCGCGGGCCGAGGATTTCAGGATATCCCCGATCACATCCTGCGCATTCGCACGGCCGGCCACCATGGCGGCTGCGAGCGCGGAGGCTCCGGAAAGGAAAAAACGGCGGCTGGTTCTCATGGACGTTCCAGACATTCTTGTAGCGTTCGATCACTTGCTGCGTCGATCATCGCGCGATCTCGCCCGCACTCTAAAATCGGCAATCTTAACAATTAGCCAACCATGGTCCGTATCACATCGGCGACAAAGGCATAGGCGCGACACGGTTGCGGGTGGACGCATGGTCTTCACCACAGCATCACTGCCACTCTCGGTTCCATTGGAATATGGCGGCAACGTGGCCTTGGCCCGTAATTTGCTTTGGCCGGACGCAAGAAAGAAAAGACCGGTGCTTTTCGGCACCGGCCCTGACTGGAGGTCGCTGTTTCGGCCGCGCTTCTGCGGCGCGGCTCGGTTTCCTGGGTGGTCTTACATCCGATAGGCAATCGTGTCGTTCCAAAAGCGGTCGAGGCGCTGCAGGGCGCGGTTCATCTGCTTGAACTCGTCGGTGTTGATACCGCCGACCTGTTCGATCGAGCCGACATGACGCTCATAGAGACCGGCGACCACATCAGCCACTTCATTGCCCTTCGGCGTCAGCGAAACGCGGACCGAACGGCGGTCGATGCGCGAGCGCTGGTGGTTGATGAAGCCGAGATCGACCAGCTTCTTCAGATTGTAGGAGACGTTCGAGCCGAGATAGTAGCCACGCGAACGCAGCTCGCCGGCGGTCAGCTCGGAATTGCCGATGTTGAAGAGCAGCAGCGCCTGGATGGCGTTGATGTCGGAACGGCCGTTGCGGTCGAATTCGTCCTTGATGACATCAAGCAGACGGCGGTGCAGACGCTCGACCAGCTGCAGCGATTCCATGTACAGGGAACGGATAGCCTCGCGGCGATCGTCGGAAACGTTGGCGGTCTTCGCCGCCGGACGCGAATTGATCATTGTCTTTGCCTCTCGTTTGTCGCCCTGGTGATTTTTTGTTTTTCACCTTGATCGCGACACTATCGAATACTCATAAAATTCGACTTAAACGCTAGGGCTAACAAGAGCTTACCGGTAAGAGGTTTCGGAAGAGGCTTAACGAACGGTCACCCGAGCAAGGATGATTAACCTAAAGATTTAGGCAATGACCGCGGGGCCGGATAGAGGCGATCGCCAAGTCGCCAACGCGCACAATGGCTTAGTGCCGTGCCGGCCGTTTCTGCAGGTAGATGACGACGCGAAAGACGATGTAGAGCAGCGCCACGCAGGCATGCGAGACGAGGATCAGGAGACGATGGCCGAAAAGCTCGGGAAAGCCGGCATACATGACCGTCTCGGTGACCGCGCATATGAACCAGATCACCGGCCCCCAGGACGCCAGCATCCACAAGCCGGCCGCGGCGAAGGGAAAGAACACGGCGAGCATCACCGCCGCCACCTGCCAATGCACCGGCATAAGGTCGAAGCGCCACAGCGAGCCCGGATAGAATCCGATCAGCTTGATCCAGTACAGGACGCCGAACATCAGGCAGTAGCCTGCAATGACGCGCTGGAACCAGGCGAAGATCACCTCGACCGCCGAGGGCTGCAGGACGACGCGTCTCGATGTCGCCTCGCTCACAGCCCAAGCTCCCGATCGCCGAGCGGAGCGAAATAGGCCTCGACGTCCGCCTCGGCGACCGCATCGATCTTTGCCGGCCGCCATTGCGGCTTCGAGCCCTTGTCGATGATGGCGGCACGGATGCCTTCGTAGAAATCGTGGCCGGCCAGCATGCGGTTCAGGATGCGGAACTCCATCCTCATGCAATCGTCCATCGACAATGTCTGCCCGGCGCTGATCTGCCGCCAGGCGACGCGAAGGCTGGTCGGCGAGCGCATGCGGATCGTCGCCAGGGTTTTGGCCGCGAACTCGTCCTTGCCGGCGCGATCCAGGCTGTCGATGAGATCCGGCAGCGACGGCTGGGCGAAATGACGGGCGATCGCCTCCAGGATCGGCCTCTCCGTCTCCCGCTTGGCCGGAACAAAAAAACCGCGCAGCACCGATTCCGGATCGCCCGTCAGCGCCAGCCGGTCGAGGAAGCTTGCCTGGTCTTCGGTCTTGATGGTGTGGGTGGCCAGCCCCGACCACAGGGCATCGCCATAGCGGATGCGGTTGCCTGTCAGCGCCAGGTACATGCCGAAGGAACCGCCGAGATCGGGCAGCAGATGACTGGCGCCGACGTCGGGGAAAAAGCCGATGCCGACCTCAGGCATCGCGAACTGCGCATTTTCGGTCATCACCCGATGCGAGCCGTGAAAGGAAATGCCGACTCCGCCGCCCATGACGATGCCGTCGATGAGGGCGACATAGGGTTTCTTGAAACGCGCGATATAGGCGTTGAGCCGATACTCGTCGGCGAAGAACTCGACCGGCGGCTTTCCGGCCCGGCCGGCTTCGTAGATGTGCAGGATGTCGCCTCCAGCCGAAAACGCCCTGCCCTCGGCCTTGACGGCGACGACGTCCACGCCGTCGTCGCGCTCCCAGGAACGCAGGGCCTTGTCCAGCGCCTTGACCATGGGATGGGTGACGGCATTGAGTGCCTGCGGCCGCGTCAGCGTGACGACGCCGGCCCTGCCCATCCTTTCGAAGCGAATTTCGTCGCCTCCACCAAAATCCATCGCCAGAGAATCCTTGTCCCCGCGCCTGCGGGACTGAAGTGCTAAGCGGCGACCAGGGGAACGTCAATTGCCGGGCGCGAAGAGAGGCAGGTCAGTCAGGTCGAATTGCGGCAAGCGCGCTACCATACGAACGGGATCAGCGCCTTGGTCCGCTCGACATAGGTGGGGAACTCATCGGGAAATTGCCGCGCCATAAGCCGCTCCTCGGCGCCGA
>NZ_RZSJ01000291.1:0-7398 GCF_003998025.1 Mesorhizobium sp. M8A.F.Ca.ET.021.01.1.1 | reverse complement strand
CAGCCATGCCGACGAACATCAGCGTGCTGGACAGCGAGGTGGCAAGGCCCGAGCCGGCGATGCCCATCGCCGGAACACCCAGATTGCCGAACATGAACACCCAGTTCGCAAACACGTTGAAAGCCACGGCGACGAAGACGATGACCAGCGCCCAGCCCGGCCGCTCGAGCGCCGAGATGAACGAACGCAGCACGATGTAGCCGTAGAAGGGCAGCACCGCCCATTCGAGCCAGCGCAGATAGATGCCGGCCTGATGCGCCAGCGCGGGCTCCTGCCCCATCGCCAGCAGGATGGCCTCGCCGTGCCAGAGAACGAGCCAGATCGGGATCGAGATCAGGATTGCCAGCCAGAGGCCCTGGCGCACGGTGCGGCGCAGGTCGCGCACGGAATGGCGGCGGCGGCCAAGCTCGGTGGCGATCATCGGCGAGGTCGCCAGCATCAGGCCGAGGCCGAAGATCAGCGGCATGAAATAGAGGTTGGCGCCAAGCGCGCCGCTGGCCAGCGTATCGGCACCGAGGCGCCCCATCATCATGACGTCGGTCGCGGTCATCGCCGTCTGGCCGAGATTGGTCAGCACCATCGGCCAGGCCAGCGCCAGCGTCGCCCTGATTTCCTGGCGCCAAAGATTTTCCGGCGCGCGGGCGCCGGCTTCGATCGCGGACATTGTCCTGCTCTTTCAAGGTTGCGGCGCATCGGCAAAGAGCCGGAAGCCGCATTGCAAACGGCAAAACCTTCGGTTTCGCGGCGTTTGCGCCGTCTATTGAACGAAATGCGACATGAAGGCAAGGGAGGAGGCGCGTGAACAGATTGAGCCAGCGGCTTTGCCCGGCAGGCGTCGCCTCGTTCCCTTGCCGGCCGGGGGCTGCTACGGATTGGACATCGGCAACCGGCGAATGTGGGAGGCAGGATGGCGTTCAGGCGCAGAAAGCACCCGGCCGCGATCCCGCGCACGGTGCCTTCCTTCGAGCATATCGTCACCGAGGCGAGCGACAGTTTCCTGTGGCGCCTCGACGACTATCCCTGGGAGCGCAATGTCTGGAATTTTCATCCGGAATACGAGATCCATCTGCTCAGGAAGTCCTCCGGCGTCGTGCTGGTCGGCGACCATATCGGCGAGTTCGGCCCGGGCTACCTGACCATCGTCGGCGGCGGCCTGCCGCATGACTGGGTCACCGCGGTGCAGCCGGACGAATTGATCGAGGGCCGTGACATCGTGCTGCAATTCGATCCCGAGCGGCTGCGCGGATCGGCGGGATTGTTGCCGGAACTGCGCGAACTGGAGCCGTTCCTGGAGCGGTCGCTGCGCGGCATCGTCTTCCACGGCCGAACCGCGCTTGAAGGCGCCGCGCTCATGGAGCGGATGGGCACGGTGCAGGGGCTCGCCCGCCTCTGCCTGTTCCTCGAACTGGTCGACCTGCTGGCCAGGACCGACGAATACGAGCTGTTGTCGTCGCCGGATTTCTCGCCGGTTCTCGACGCCGCTTCGCTCGATATCATCCAGCGCACGCTGACCTATCTGTTCCAGCACTTCGCCGAGGATCTCAAACTGCCTGACATGGCCGATCTGGCCGGCATGACTGAAAGCACTTTCTCGCGCTTCTTCCAGAAGAACACCGGCAATTCGTTCAGCGACCATCTTGCCAAGCTCAGGCTCTGGCAGGCCTGCAAGCTTCTGGCCGATACCGACGTCCCGATCACCGATATCTGTTTCCAGGTCGGCTACATGAACATCTCCAATTTCAACCGCGCCTTCCTGCGCAAGCACAAGATGACGCCGTCATCCTATCGCAAGCTGTCGCGACAGCGTCTGGCGATGCGCGCATAAGCGCTTCCTGAATCATCGTTTTGGACCAGATCGATACTCGTGTGACAGGCTCCCCATAAGGAGGCCGGCTTTTGCGTTGCACAATGCATAAAAGTACAGGTCTGCTGCAACGGGGCTTCTAGCTTGGCCCATCGCAACCGCGCATTTTGGCGATGGGTGGCAAGTCGTTCGGGCGATGGTGAGGATCGCGTAACCCGAGGACCTGCGCTTCCCGCGACGTATTCCTGGAGGAGAAAAGATCATGAAACCAGTTCGGCTCGCTGCCAGCCTCGGCGCAGCTTTCGTGCTTTCCGCTACCGTCTCAACCCTTGCCCTGGCGCAGGCGCCGGTCTGCTCGGCGCCGGTCAAGGTGCTGGCGCAGCCGCGTGACGGCCTGACGCTTCTGGAGGACTCCAAGGCCGAGTTCGAGAAGCTCTCCGGCGCGAGCTTCAAGATCGACTATCTGAACGAGAACGACCGGCGGGCGAAGTCGCGCGCGGACGCCTCCACGGTCGGCAACTACAACGTCTACTATGTCGATGAAGCGAACGTGGCGCTGTTCGCCTCGTCGAAATGGATCGTGCCGCTGACCGATTATTATCCGGCTGATTATGACTATGCCGACTTCGACCCCGGCCGCCAGAAGGTTGCCACCTATGACGGCAAGGTCTGGTTCGCGCCGCTGACCGGCGGCGGCGACCTGATGGTCTACCGCAAGGACGTGCTGGAGGCCGCCGGCATCCAGCCGCCGAAAACGCTGGACGAGCTGATCGCTGACGTGCCGAAACTGACCAACGCCGACAAGGGCATGTACGGCATCGCGCTGCGTGGCGCGCGCGGCTCGGGCGCCAATGTCTGGCGCTGGATGCCGTTCTTCAAGGCCTATGGCGGCAAATGGTTCGACGGCGACAAGCCGGCCTTCAATTCGGACGCCGCCGTCAAGGCAACCGAGACCTATCTGAAACTGTTCAAGGATTCCGCTCCTGGCACGCAGACCGGCAGCTGGGATGAATCGACCGGCGCCTTCCTGTCGGGCCAGGTCGCGATCCTGGTCGAATCGACGCCGCTTTCGGGCATGGCGGTTGATCCGAAGACCTCGCAAGTGGTCGGCAAGATCGGCTTCCTGCCGCCACCCTCGCCGCTTCCCGGCGGCGGCTACGGCCATGGCCTCGCCATTGCTGCAAAAGCCAATGCCGACGACGCTTCGAAGAAATGCGCCGGCCTGTTCATCGCCTGGGCAACGTCGAAGGAAAACGAGAAGCGCCGGCTCGACGCCCACCAGTTCGGTGAGCTGAACCGCACCAGCATCCTGTCCAGCAAGGAGTTCGCCGATATCTACGGCGCCGATCTCGGCCAGGCGCTGGCCGAAACCGGCAAGGTGACGGCTGTCAACTTCTGGCAGGACCCGCGCTGGCCTGATCTCGGCGACCGCTGGGGCATTATCCTCGAGGAGCTGATCGCCGGCACACGCACCGACGTCAAGGGCAGCCTCAACGAGCTCGAGGCCTATGCCAATGAGCTGGTGAAGAAATAGCCCCCTCCCTCTTGCGGCGCGCGGTCCCAAGCATTCCCGGAAAATGCCGGGACCTGTGCGTCGCAGGAGGGCCTGCCTTTCCCTGAAACATCCGCGTGCCGGTTCCGCCACGCCGGACATTCGAGACACAGCAAGGCCTGAGACCAATGCCTCGACGTTCATCCCTGCCGGTGACCTTTGTCGTGCCGACGCTGGTCATTCTGCTGATCCTGTCGATGGTGCCGACGCTCTACGCGATCATCATCGCCTTGCAGAACCGCGAGCTGAGTTCGACGGCCTATTCCTGGGTCTGGTTCTCGAATTTTGTCGACCTGTTCTCCGACCGCCGCTTCCTCAACGCCGTCTGGGTATCGGTGAAGTGGGAGGTCGTCACCGTCGTCGCGACGATGGTGGTGGCCATCGGGCTCGGCGTGCTGATGTTCGAGGTCGCCGCGCCGCGCCTGCGGAACCTCTATTGCCTGCTGTTCATCATTCCGGTGCTGTTGCCGCGCGTCTCGGCGGCCTTCGTGTGGAAGTTCGCCTACCACCCGCTCTACGGCATCGCCACCTACCCCTACCGCCTGCTGACCGGCGGGCTGATCTTCGACCCGCTGTCCAAGCCGTCGACGGCTTTGTTCGCCGTCGCTTCGGTCGATGTCTGGCAATGGGGCCTGTTCTTCGCCGTCATCGTGCTGAAGCTGTTGGAGACCTTGCCGCCGCAGCCAATCGAGGCCGCGAGGCTCGACCATGCCAAACGCTGGCAGATCCACGCCTATGTGACCTTGCCGATGCTGAAGGCGCCGTTGATCAGCCTGATGTTCGTCAAGATGATCGAATCGCTGCGCTCCTTCGACCTGATCTATGTGATGACCCGCGGCGGGCCGGGCGTGGCGACCGAGACGCTCGACATGTACGCCTTCTCGCAAGGCTTCATCGAATCCGGCAAGGTGTCCTATGCCTCGGCCATGGCGGTGCTGATGATGATCGCCACCGTCATCACCTTCACCATGCTGTGGAAGCGGGTGCAGGCATGAAGCCCGGCCGCATCATAGCCAAGGCCATCCTGGCCTTCGCCGGCTTCATCGCGGTGTTCCCGCTGCTGTGGACGGCGCTCAACTCGCTGAAGAACAGCGTCGACATCATCACCCGCGTGCCACGCCTAGTGTTTACGCCGACGCTTGCCAACATCAGCTACATCCTTGGCCGCGACAGCGTCATCACCGGCCTCTACAATTCGGTCGTCGCTTGCGGCACAGCCGTGCTGATCGGCGTCGTGCTCGGCCTGCCCGCGGCTTACGCGGTGGCGCGCTATCCCAACCGCTGGGCCGGCGACATCCAGTTCTTCGTGCTGTCGCTGCGCTTCCTGCCGCCGGTGGCGGTGGCGATCCCGCTGATGGTGATCTGGCTGCAACTCGGCCTCTACGACACTTTGCCGGCTTTGATCGTCACCTACTCGCTGCTCACCATCTCGGTCATCATGTGGCTCGCCATTCCAGCCTTCCAGGGCGTGCCGAAGGAGATCGAGGAAGCAGCTTTCGTCGATGGCTACGGAGCCTACGCGGTGTTCTGGCGGATCGCGCTGCCGGTCGCGGCCCGCTCGCTGATCGGCGCGGTCGCCTTCAGCTTCGTGCTGGTCTGGAACGAATTCCTGATCGCGCTGATGCTGTCGAGTTCCAACGCCAAGACCTTGCCGATCGTAGCCTCGGAACTGTCCCAGCAAGGCATGAACGTGCCGTGGGGAATCTTGAACGCCTCGGTCGTGCTCCTGTCGCTGCCGCCGCTGTTGTTCCTCGGCGTGCTCAGCGGTTTCCTGAATTCCGTTTTCCGGCAAAAAAAGAGTTGAAGTGAGGACGACCCGATGCGGGCTTTGGTGCTTGAGAAAAAAGGTGAATTGTCGCTGCGCGAGATCGCATTGCCGCTCGATGTCGGGCCGGACGATGTCAGGATCGCCATCCACACCGTCGGCGTCTGCGGCAGCGACGTGCACTATTACACGCATGGCGCCATCGGCAGCTACATCGTGCGGGCGCCGATGGTGCTCGGCCACGAGGCGGCGGGCACCATCGTCGAGGTCGGCGCCAATGTGACCAGCCTGAAGGTCGGCGACCGCGTCTGCATGGAGCCGGGCGTGCCCACCCTGTCGTCGCGCGCCACAAAACTCGGCATCTACAATGTCGATCCCGACGTGCGCTTCTGGGCGACGCCACCGGTGCATGGCGTGCTGGCGCCCTTCGCCGTCCACCCGGCGGCCTTCACCTACAGGCTGCCGAACAATGTCTCCTTCGCCGAGGGCGCGATGGTCGAGCCCTTCGCCATCGGCATGCAGGCGGCAAGCCGTGCCCGCATCGTCCCGGGCGATGTCGCCGTCGTCGTCGGCTGCGGCCCGATCGGCATCATGATCGCGCTTGCCGCCCTTGCCGGCGGCTGCTCGAAAGTGCTGATTTCCGATTTTTCCGCGCCCAAGCTGAAGATCGCCGCGCAATATGCCGGCATCCTGCCGGTCAATATCGGCGAGCGGTCGCTGGTCGATGCCGTCGCCGCCGCGACCGACAAATGGGGCGCCGACATCGTCTTCGAGGCGAGCGGCAGCCCGAAGGCCTTCGCCGACCTGTTCGACGTCGTGCGGCCGGGCGGCGCGGTGGTGTTGGTCGGGCTTCCGGTCGAACCGGTGAGCCTCAACGTTCCGGCGGCGATCTCGAAGGAAGTGCGTATCGAGACGGTGTTCCGCTACGCCAACATCTTCGACCGCGCGCTGCAACTCATCGCCTCCGGCAAGGTCGATCTCAAGCCGCTGATCACCGGTACCTATGATTTCGCCGACAGCATCAAGGCGTTCGAACGGGCCGCCGAAGGCAACCCGCAGGACGTCAAGCTGCAGATCCTGCTTACCGGCGAAAAGGGCTGACCATGTCCGCGATCGTTTGCTCCCATGTCGACAAGGCCTATGGCGCCACCACGGTGATCCGCGACCTCAACCTGGCGATCGAGGAGCACGAATTCGTCGTCTTCCTCGGCCCGTCCGGCTGCGGCAAGTCGACCTTGCTCCGGATGCTGGCGGGGCTGGAGGACATCAGCGGCGGCGAGGTCTCGATCGGCGGCAAGGTAGTCAACGACCTCGATCCCGGCGACCGCGGCATCGCCATGGTGTTCCAGAACTACGCGCTCTACCCGCATATGACGATCTTCGACAACATCGCCTTCGGGCTGCGGCGCCAGAAGGTGCCGGCGCCCGAAATCCGCAAGCGGGTCGAAGCGGTGTCGAGGACGCTCGGGCTCGACCCCTATCTCGGCCGCAAGCCGGCCGAGCTCTCCGGCGGCCAGCAGCAGCGCGTGGCGATCGCCCGGGCGATGATCAAGACGCCCAAGGTGTTCCTGTTCGACGAGCCGTTGTCCAATCTGGACGCCAAATTGCGCAACCATATGCGCGTCGAGATCGCGCGGCTGCACCAGTCGCTGAAGACCACCACCGTCTACGTCACCCATGACCAGCTGGAGGCGATGACGCTAGCCGACCGTATCGTGCTGCTCAAGGATGGCGTCATCGAGCAGGTCGGCTCGCCGGCGGAGATCTACGGCCGGCCGGGCAATATGTTCGTGGCCGGCTTCATCGGCACGCCGAACATGAATTTCATCGAGGTGACGGTCGGCAGGGCGGCGAACGGCTGGACGCTGACCGGCGCCGGAACGGTGCTTTCGTTAGACGGGGCGGGCTTTCATCTCCAGCCTGGCGATCGCGCCGTGCTGGGCATCCGGCCCCCGGACCTGAAGACAGGCAGTGACGGCGCCGCCGGCATATTGCAAGGCACCGCCGATCTCATCGAATTCCACGGCAATGACGCTCTGGTGACATTCGGCTCCGGCGGCAAGGAGATCAGCGCACTGGTACCGGCACGCGAATGCCCGGTGCTGCATGCCCCTGTCCGCTACACATTCGAGGAAGAAAGCATCCATTTGTTCGACGCGACATCAGGCGCGTCGCTGCGCAAGCAATAGGCAAAGCCTACCGGATCGCGTCAAGCGCCTGGCGTTGCCGGTGCATCTCCAGGAAGATCCGGTAGTCGCGATCGAAGCGGGCGCCGGC
>NZ_RZSJ01000290.1:0-7439 GCF_003998025.1 Mesorhizobium sp. M8A.F.Ca.ET.021.01.1.1 | reverse complement strand
CTTGTCGATCATTCCCCTGAACTTCTTCAATATGTCCTTGCGCGGTATGGCTGGCATGTCTGGGTCTCACTGTCTGGCAATGTCGAGGAAGGCGGCGGTTGCCGCTTGGGCGAATTCGGGGTCGTTGATGTGCAGCGGCAGGCGGGTGACGCGGCGCGTCGCATTCGGCCTGATGGTGCGCTCGATGGCGTCGAACAGGACGGCGTCGGCTTCCGGATCGAAGAAGGCGCCGCCTTCGATGTCGAGCGCGGAGACGCCTTTTTCCGGGATCAGAAAATGCACCGGACCTTCGCACTGGGCGAGCCTGGTGCCAATCCATTCGCCGATCGCGCGGCATTCCTGCGCGGTCGTGCGCATCAACGTGACGTTGGGGTTATGCTCGTAGAACAGCCGGTCGCGATGCTGTTCCGGGATGGTCGAAGGCGCCCAGAAGTTGATCATGTCGAGGGCGCCGACCGAGCCGACATAGGGCAGGCCGGTGCGGGCGATGGCACCGAAACGATCCTGCGTCGCCGGCAGAACGCCGCCGAACAGCAGGTCGCAGACCTCCGTCGTGGTGATGTCGATGACACCTGACAGCAGGCTGCTGTCGGCCAATTTCTCCATGCTGCGGCCTCCGGTGCCGGTGGCATGGAAGACCATGCAGTCGTAGACGTCGCGCAATCGATCGGCGATTGCGGTCACGCAAGGCGTGGTGACGCCGAACATGGTGAGGCCGATCGACGCCTTGCCGTCCGCTGCCGGCGCTGGATTGCCTGCCATGCCCGCTATCGCCTGGGCGGCGTTGTGCAGCACGACACGCGACAGCCGGTTGAGGCCGGCCATGTCGGTCACCGATGGCATCATGACGATGTCGGAGACGTCGACATAGGGAGCGGTGTCGCCGGAGGCAAGCGTCGAGACCATGATCTTAGGCAGGCCGAGCGGCAGCGCGCGCATGCCCGCGGTGACGATCGAGGTGCCGCCGCCGCCGCCGATGCCGATCACGCCGGCAATGTCATTTCGCGACTGGATGAATCGGGTGAAGGCGACGCCCATGGCGGCCACCGCCGCGCCACGGTCATTGCCGCCGAGCACGGCCGTGCTGCCGCCGGGATGATGCGCCGCGACATCCTTGGCACCGATGTCGACAGATATTGTTGCCTCTCGCGTTCCGACATCGACACGGCAGACTACTGCGCCGGTGGCAGCGATGGCATCGGCCAGGAAGCCGAGTTCCTCGCCTTTCGTGTCGGTCGTGCCCACCACATAGACGCGCTTCATCAAGGGTCCCCAATCCTGGCGGCTGCGATGCGTGTGTCTCATCGCCAGGGTCGCGCTGGGCTGCCATTGCAATTTTTTGAGACGCGCGTATCGTATTGGTATGGATGTCTCACGTCAACAACCCGCAACGAACGACGATACCGGTGAGAGAGCCGAGCGCGGACCTCGTGCGCGTACGAAACGGCTGATGCTGGAGACGGCGACAAGGCTGATGCAGGCGGGTGTCACCCCCTCGGTCAGCGAAGTGGCGGAGGCGGCGCAAGTGTCCCGCGCCACCGCCTATCGCTATTTTCCGAGTCAGGCAGCGTTGGTGCAGGCGGTCGTCGACGAGGGGCTCGGGCCGATCCTCACCTGGAAATCCACCGCCACCGATGCCGAGCGCCGCGTGGCCGAACTGTTCGATACGGCTATGCCGCGCATCGAGGCCTTCGAGGCCACATTCAAGGCAGCGTTGAAGTTGTCGCTTGATCAATGGGCGCGGCGCCAGGCGGGCACGCTGGGCGGCGAACCGGCCTTCACGCGCGGCCATCGGGTCGAATTGCTGAAGGAGGCGCTGGCGCCACTCAAGGGCCGCTTGCCGCCGCGCGACTTCAAGCGGCTGGCGCAGGCGCTGTCGCTGATCTTCGGTGTGGAGGTGCTGATCGTGCTCAAGGATATATGGGGGCTGGACAGCCGCCGGACGATGTCGGTCGCGCAATGGGCGGCGCGTGCGCTGGTGCGCGCGGCGATCGCGGAGTCGGCCGTCGATACGGCCCGGATCATGCAGGCAACGACACAGAAATAGCGCTTATCTGGTTCTACCAGATTTGGGTGTCGACTAGCGATAATAGTTCCAATGCAAAAGTCCGTACAAGGCCAAAGCGTATCAATGAGTAGGAAAATATAGAGAAAACAGGTGGATAAGTCCGGAATTCGCCGACTTTGTCCGACATCACTGCTCAAGAAAGGGCTTGACGGGCATTCACAATTGGTAATACCAGATTTGGAAAGAAAAGCGGATCGAAAGTGAGGCTGCGATCCATTTCCGGACAGGGCGAGGAGGCTCCGAATTCGGAAAGCGCGACCACGGGAGGAACTACCAGGGCCGGCTCCGTCGCCGGCTCGCAAGACAGGGTAGAATGCGCACAAGGGAGGAAATCATTATGCGCAAGTTAGTGACCAGCATGCTTGCTGGTATCGGCTTAACGCTTGCCTGCGGAACGTCCGTCTACGCGCAGGAAAAGTCGCTGACCATCTTCTGGGCGGAGTGGGATCCGGCCAATTACCTGCAGGAACTCGGCAACGAGTACGAGAAGGAAACCGGCGTCAAGATCACGGTGGAAACCACGCCCTGGTCCGACTTCCAGACCAAGGCCTTCACCGAGTTCAACGCCCATGGCGACGCCTATGACCTGGTCGTCGGCGACTCTCAGTGGCTCGGGGCCGGCTCCACCGGCGGCCACTATGTCGACCTGACCGACTTCTTCAAGAAGCATGATCTCGGCAACGTCATGGCACCGGCGACGGTGAAATATTATGCCGAGTATCCCGGCAACAGCGGCAAATACTGGGCGATCCCGCTCGAGGGCGACGCCGTCGGCTGGTCCTATCGCAAGGACTGGTTCGAGGATCCCAAGGAAAAGGAAGCCTTCAAGGCCAAGTATGGCTACGACCTCGACGTGCCGAAGGATTTCAAGGCGCTGCGTGACATCGCGGAGTTCTTCCACCGGCCGGACCAGAAGAGATACGGCATCGCCATCTACACCGACAATTCCTATGACGCGATGGCGATGGGCTTCGAGAACGCGCTGTTCTCCTATGGCGGTGAATTGGGCGATTACACGACCTACAAGGTCGACGGCCATATCAACTCCGACAAGGCGGTTGCCGCGCTCGATGCCTACAAAGAACTCTACAAGTTCACACCTCCGGGCTGGGCTAAATCGTTCTTCGTCGAGGACAACCAGGCAATCACGGAAAACCTGGCCGCGATGAGCATGAACTTCTTCGCGTTCTTCCCCTCGCTGATCAACGAGGCCTCGAACCCGAATGCCAAGAACACCGGCTTCTTCGCTAACCCTCCCGGTCCAAATGGCGACCAGTTCGCCGCACTGGGCGGGCAAGGCATCTCCGTCATCTCGTATTCGAAGAAGCAGGACGAGGCGATGAAGTTCCTCGAATGGTTCATCAAGGACGAGACCCAGAAGAAGTGGGCGGCCCTCGGCGGCTACACCTGTAGCCAGGCAGTGCTCAAGTCGCCTGAGTTCCAGAACGCCACGCCCTACAACAAGGCCTTCTACGAGACCATGTTCAAGGTGAAGGACTTCTGGGCGGTGCCGGAATACGCCGAACTGCTGCAGCAGCTCAACCAGCGCATCTACCCCTACATGATCGGCGGCAGTGGCACCGCCAAGGAAACGCTGGACGCATTGGCTGGAGACTGGAACGCGACCTTCAAGAAATACGGCCGCGTGCAATAATCCTTCATGTCCCGCGGAGGGGGCGGTGTCGCCTCCTCCGTTTCTTTTTCTTGAACCGGGAGCAGGGTCTTGGCGACCACGATGATCACCACCCTCGACAGATCCTCGCGCGCCGCGGCACGCGGCCTGAGCGATATCTCCATCCGCAATCTCTTCATCATTCCGACGGTTCTGTTCCTGATCGTCTTCAACATTTTTCCGCTGATCTACTCGCTCGGCTATTCCTTCACCGATTTTCGCGCGTCGACCAATGCGCCGGCGAATTTCGTCGGGCTGCAGAACTATCGCGACCTGCTCAACGACCCCTATGTCTGGTCGAACTTCGCCATCACGGCGAAATACGTGATTGTCTCGGTCGTCGGACAGCTGCTTGTCGGCTTCGGCGTGGCGATGCTGCTCAACCGGGATATTCCGCTCAAGGGTCTTATCACCACGCTGCTGCTGCTGCCGATGATGCTGTCGATGGCGGTCGTGGGGCTGTTCTGGAAACTGCTTTACGACCCATCATGGGGTGTCATCAACTATGCGCTCGGGCTCGGCAATTTCGAGTGGCTGGCCGATCCCAAGATGGCGCTCTACGCCGTTGCGTTGACCGACATCTGGATGTGGTCGCCCTTCGTCATGCTGCTGTCGCTGGCCGGCCTGTCAGCGGTGCCGAAGCATCTCTATGAGGCCGCCGCGATCGACCGCGCCGGGCCGTTCTACACCTTCTTCCGCATCACCCTGCCGCTGGTCGCGCCGATCCTGATGATCGCGGTCATTTTCCGCACCATGGAAGCGTTCAAGACCTTCGACCTCGCCTACATCCTGACCAGCCAGCCGACGGCCGAGCTGATCTCGATCCGGCTCTACAAGATGGCGTTCCAGGAATGGCAGACCGGACGCTCCTGCGCGATGGCCTACATCGTGCTGATCATGGTCCTGGCGATCACCAACATCTACGTCAAATATCTCAACAAGGTGAAGGAGCGCTGAGATGGCGGCCGTCCGCACTTCTTCCGAAATCACCTTCAACCGCGTCGCCATCGTCGCCGTGCTGCTGGTGACCATCATCTTCCTGGCGCCGATCTACTGGATCGCCTCGACGGCGTTCAAGCCGCGCAATCTTGCCACCACCATTCCGCCGACCGTCGTCTTCCAGCCGGAGATATCGCCCTTCGTGAAGCTGTTCACCAAGCGCTCCCAATTGCGCAGTCCGCCTTCGCCGGAAGAGTACGCGGCCGCCCCATGGTGGGAGCGCGTCGTGTTCGACGGCGGTGAAAAGATCGTGCGCGATGGCAAGGGCCAGGTGCAGTGGTCGGGCTATCCGAGCCGCTTCCTGAACTCGCTGATCATCGCCATCACTTCGACGGTGCTGGCTGTCGGCATGGGCACGTTCACCGCCTATGGCTTCTCTCGCTTCAAGGTGAAAGGAGAGGCGGACCTGCTCTTCTTCATCCTGTCGACACGCATGCTGCCACCGGTGGTGGTGGCGATCCCGATGTTCCTGATGTACCGCGCGGTCGGCCTCAACGATTCCCATATCGGCCTGATCATCCTCTACACTGCCTTCAACCTGTCCTTCTCGGTGTGGCTGATGAAGGGTTTCATGGACGAAATCCCGAAGGAGTATGAGGAGGCGGCACTCGTCGACGGCTACACACGCATGGAAGCCTTCTTCAAGATCGTGCTGCCGGAGGCCGCCACCGGCATCGCCGCCACAGCCGTGTTCTGCTTCATCACCGCGTGGAACGAATATGCCTTCGCGCTGATCATGACCAACCGCCGCGCCCAGACGGCGCCGCCGTTCATTCCCAGCCAGGTCGGCTCCGGCCTGCCGGACTGGACGGTGATTGCCGCCGGAACCTTCCTGTTCCTGCTGCCGGTCGCCATCTTCACCTTCCTGCTTCGCAATCATCTGCTGCGCGGCATGTCCTTCGGAGCGATCCGCAAATGAGCTTTCGCGCCATCAATCAGAAATATCTGGAGCCCGGTAGCCAAGTGCTGATGGTGCTCGGCATCGTCGCACTCTGCCAGCCGTGGAACATGCTGCTGCACAGCTACGGCCTGACCATCATCCTGATCGGGCTGATCGGTTTCAACATCACCTCGAAGATAGCGCCAGAGGAAGAGGCCGGCACCGGCCATGGCGCGGATACGCGAAATCCGGGAGCACAGCATTGACCCAGATAGAGCTTCGCGGCGTCCAGAAATTCTTCGGTGCCGTCCAGGTCATCAAGGACCTCAACCTCAAGATCGCGGACAATGAGTTCATCGTGCTGCTTGGGCAGTCCGGCTGCGGCAAGACGACGACGTTGCGCGCCATCGCCGGACTGGAAACCATCGACGAGGGCGACATCCTCATCGACGGCAAGCCGGTCCAGCATTTGAAGGCGGCCGACCGCGATATCGCCATGGTGTTCCAGTCGTTTTCACTCTACCCGCATATGAGCGTCTACGAGAACATCGCCTTTCCCTTGCGCGCCACGCGCAAGAGCAAAACAGAGATCGACCAGGAAGTACGCTCGGTCGCCAAGACGCTGCAAATTTCAGACCTGTTGGCCAAGAAACCGTCGGCACTTTCAGGCGGCGACATGCAGCGGGTGGCGATCGGCCGGGCGCTGGTGCGGCGGCCGAAGGCGATGCTGATGGATGAGCCGATCGGCGCGCTCGACGCCAAGCTGCGCGAAGAGATGCGGGCCGAGATCAAGCGGCTGCACATCAAGCAGGGCTCGACCACCATCTACGTCACGCACGACCAGATCGAGGCGATGAGCCTCGCCGACCGCATCGTCATCATGCATGAGGGCGTGTTGCAGCAGGTGGGAACGCCCGACGAGGTCTATTCGCAGCCGGCCAATCTGTTCGTGGCCCAGTTCGTCGGCAGCCCGGTGATGAATGTCGCCGACGCGGCCGTGACCGAGAAAGCCTCGGCCGCATCGGTGACCCTAGGCGACGCGGCCGCCGGCTTCGAGTTTCCGCGCACGCTGCTGTCGAAGCTCAACGGTCATGCCGGCGACGCGTTGGCGCTCGGCATCCGGCCCGAAGGGGTGCTCATTCGCCGCGATGCGGCCGACGGCTTCATGGCCGTCGAGACGCAGATCGTCGAACCGCTCGGCTCCTTCGACATCGTCGACCTCAAGGTCGGCTCCAATATGCTGCGTGCCCGCACCAAGAGTGGCTTCATTTCAGGCCCCGGCGAAAAGGTCTTTGCCAGGATCGATCCGACGCAGGCGCATTTCTTCGACAAGGCAAGCGGCAAGTCGCTTGAGGTGAGGCTCTGATGGCCCATATCCAGCTCAAGAATATCTCCAAGACGTTCGGTAACCACACGGCCTTGACCGGCCTCGACCTCGACATCGCCGATGGCGAATTCTTCGTCCTGCTCGGCGAAACGGGCGCCGGCAAGACGACCACGCTGCGGCTGATCGCCGGGCTGGAGAAGCCGAGCGCGGGGCAGGTCTTCATCGATGGGGTCGACGTTGCCGACTGGGGCGCGGCCGAGCGCGACGTGGCGCTGGTGCTGCAGCAATATTCGCTCTACCCGCGCTACACGGTGCGCGAAAACCTCGAATTTCCGCTGAAGCCGAAGATCCGCAGGTTGCCTGACGCCGAGATCAAGGACCGCGTCGACCGCGCCGCCCGCACGCTACGGATCGAGCACCTGCTCGACCCCAAGACCGACCGGCTGTCCGGCGGCGAAATGCAGCGCGTCTCCATCGGCCGCGCCATCGTGCG